>DASXNJ010000367.1:0-10303 GCA_036495145.1 Puia sp. | reverse complement strand
ATGCCCACATCGTTGGTGCCTCCCTGGAAGTTTGCCTGATAAGCGCCGTTCAGTACCGGAAAGCCGTCGCCAAAAACAATGCCTCCCGCGAAAAAAGTTCCATCCGGTCCGGGGGTTGCCGTGAAACCCCAATTGGAAGCTTTACTGCCGGTGAAAGTGGAAAATACCAGCGTCGGATCAATGACGAGTACCCGATTGCTGTTATAATGTTTTACCTCGAATCGCACCACCCTGTCTTTTGAAATACGGTAACGAACCGGGACTGATTCTCTTCCGTTATCGCCCGCCTGGTAAGAATAGGGTTCCATCTCTTTTACATCTCCAACGGACGTGTTCAGAACCAATCGGTTATTGGTAACCGTTAGATTGTTCAGACCTTCATATTGCATCGCAATATTTTCCGGATTGGCGCCCGGATGAATGATCAGGTCGTATTTCAGTTTTCCGTTATCGGTATAGTACCGGAGATCTATGCCCGGGTAAATATTTTTATAAGTGACTCCCTGGAAAACGCGGCAACGGCGCGCCCATTTTGTGGAATCATTGCCAATGAAATAGTTGTTATAAGTGTCCAGTGGTTTATCGGGAATTATTTCTGTGGACTCATTCATATTCAGGAAATTCACAGTATAAACGTGTGAATGCAGAGCAACCGGTCTTCCGTTAAAGCTTCTTTGCGCGGATTTTGCATTACCGGAATCAGAACGGATGACTCCGCCGTGTGTCGAGACCAAAACGGCCATTTCCTTTTCATCGTGTAATACAACGCGGATTCCTTTTTTATGAAAAAACAAACTTCCGTTACCGATATCCGCTTTTAATAATGCCCTTGAATCCCACTGCCCTTTGTTTTCAATGAATTCAAGATTCGAAGATTCTGTTTGAGCTGAAAGATGCAGGCAAACAGTTGTAAATGCAATAAGTAAAAAAAGACGCTGCCTGTACAAGCGGTTTAATTTAAATTTTGGGAATGCAAAGATGATCTTATCGGATTTATCAAAATTGTTAATTATAGTCCAAAAGAGTGTGGCGAATGTGGAAGGGTACAAAATGTAGGAATTCGAAATTGAATTTGCAGATGACAATGTGATAATGTGTGAACGTTTTGGAAAGCTTGTCTTTGGCATAAACAAAGTTCTTAGCATAGGCTCGCTGGTCTTTAGCACAGACAAGCCGTTCATACATTAACACATTATCATTTCCTTTTTCCATTTTGAATTCCTACATTTTGTACCCTTCCACATTCACCACACTAAAAGGTATCTACCGTATTAAAGTGATATCACCCTTTTTCCTGGTTTTGGTGCCGTCGGAAAAATTTGCTTCAAGCGTATAAGCATAAACACCGATGGGCTGCATAGCCCCGTTGAATGTTCCATCCCACCCAATAAACGGATTATTTGATTCAAATACAACCTGTCCCCAGCGATTATATATTTTCCAGTCCATGGAAGCGATTCCAAATCCTCTGACCATGATGATACTGTTTTGGCCAAACCTGCCGGGTGTAAATGCATTGGGTACGTCCAGCAGCGGATTGATCAGACTTTCCACAGGATGACAGATGGTATCGGCGCATCCAAACTGGTTTATGGCAACGAGACAGGCATTATACGTATTGGTCTGCTCGTACTGATGAATAACGGTATCGGCCGAATTTTTCTGTGTTGAATCCCCGTCTCCAAAGAACCAGATATAATGTGTCGCCCCGCTTGATCCATTTGAAAAAATGGTGGGCGTATTATATTGGGCCGGTATGGGCAGCGTCGTAAATTCAGCCGTTGGCTTCGGAAAAACATGAATGGTCCGGGTAGTTGAATCCACAATATTACAGGTCGTTGAATCTATTGCAACCAGTGTAATAACATATGTACCCGTGTCGGTATATGTATTGACGGGGTTCATATCGGTCGATGTATTTCCGTCGCCAAAACGCCAGAAGAAACTTTGTCCGGCGAGTGAAGTATTATTGAACATCGCGCGATAAGGAGCGCAGCCATCTGATATTTCGAATTGTGCTTTCACCACGGGTGATACACGTAATGTCTGCGTGGTGGTATCCGGATAATTACAATAATTGGTATCGGATAAAATCAATTGTACCAGATAAGCGCCCGAAGCCGCATACGTATGTGTGATCGGGCTGGTGCCCGGCACGATGGTCCCGTCACCGAAATTCCAGGTAAACGAACCGGGCTGAAATGGTTTACCGGCCGGCGGGGTAGAAGTATTCGTAAACATATAATTGAGAGACTGGCAGGGGGGAAGTTTGCTGATATCAAAATTCAATATTGCCTTGTCAGTTCTTACACGAATTTTCAGGTATGCCGTATCGGCAATATTACAGGTCGTGGAATCAATGGCGATCAGCCGTACGTTAAAGGTTCCAATGCTTGTATATGTATGAACTACCTGAAAAGCTGTCGTCGTCGTGTCCGGACTGCCGTCTCCAAATGTCCAGACATATAATTTGGCGTTGTGTATGGTGTCTTTAAATAAAACATCCAGCGGCACACAACCCGTACTGTCGTAACGGCCATCAATAAACGATCTTGGATCCGCGGCCACACCCGCAAAGTTGAATGAAATTTTTACAGCGGCGAGATTGCATCCGTTGGCACCGGCCCCGTTTTTGGGAGACCACACATTTAGTGTTGTAGGGAATGTACCCATACCATAACAATTCGCACAAATGGCTTCATAAATAACACCCTGCTTGTCGAACCGGCTGGTTCCGCCATCGACATGATTACCCAGTCCGCCTGTTTGTCCGAAGAAGCTCCCGTACAACTGGCTGACTGCATTTTTTTGCATGACGAAAAAGTAAAAATCATTTCCGTCTGTCGTCTTTTTAATCGCGTTGCTTGTAACTGACAGGCCGGTTGTTTTTGAATTATTATAAACGGCGGCGCCATTCCCCTCCACTTCAATTCCACCGCCCCAGCCGGCCACATAAACATTTTCGCAACGGTCAACAAGAAAAGCCGTCGGCGAAATATCCGGGTAGGTGGAACCTTTTCCGAACGTGGTCGAATAGATGTAACCAGATATATCTGGTTTCAGTTTGGCAATGAATTGTTTTCCCTTTGCCTGGCTGAAGGTTGCATTGATGACTGGCCACAACCCGGTGGTTGTTCCCATGATATAAGGGAAACCGAGATTGTCAAACTGTACCCCATATAGAACCTCCGTACCAGTGGTTCCGAAATACGAGGTTTTTACCAATGTGCCTCCATCATTGCTTAAGATCGATAAAAACCCGTCAATACCGCCCTTATTGGTTGCTGAAATGACCGTACCATTGCCAGTGCCCTGCAGATTGGTGCTGGATGTGCCACCGACAACATAGATATTGTTGTTGGTCGGGTTCAGCGCCAGCGCAAATGCCGCATCATCATTACTTCCACCCAGATAGGAGCTGGCAAGGATTGTACTGAGATCAGGGCTGGTTTTGATAAACACGCCGTCCTGCTTACCTCCACTCGTTTTCTGAAAAGCATTGGCGGTAACCGGAAAATCGGATGAGGAAGTACAGGACGCCAGATATACATTACCCGTATTATCCAGGATCACTTCGCTCCGGCCATCGTCTCCGTAATTAAGCCGAAGGGAACTCTGACCCATGGGAACAATATTGCTTGAATATTTTGGAGCGATATTCACTCCGTCATTCGCGGTACCGCCTATAATTCTTGACCCGATCAGGCCGGTTCCGGTTGAATTTAATTTTGTAAGAATAATATCATATCCACCCTTCAGTACGTCTTTTGCACCCGTGCTGTTGAAGTTTGGAAAATCGGTAGAACTGGTTCTGCCCGCAATCACGAGGTTTCCCGCCTGATCTACCACCAGACTATGGGGTTGTTCATTTCCACTACCACCCAGATAAGTGGCATATATCCGGTTCACGCCATTGCTGCTGAATTTCATGATGGTAATATCGTAGTGATAGCTGCCATCGGTAGCGTCTCCTCCTTTGAAAGTTGATTGGTAGGCACCGGGGGACACGGGAAAAAGATTGCCATTACTTATGGGTTGTGAATCTAATGTTATGCTGCCGGAATAAAAACTTCCACTTACATCATAAGTGGCAGTATAACCCCAGTTGTCGGAATGTGACCCCGTAAAAGTTGAAAATATCAGCGTGGGGTCAATAATCAGTGTAGCGGCCGGAGAATAATTACTAACATGAAATCGCACGGTACTATCGGGTCCAGCCATGTAACTGCATTCAATATCCTTATTGCCATCTTTTGAAAACTGATATGTGCGCGGGATCATTTCCTTTACATCTCCCACCGAAGTATGAATAGTAATCTGTCCTGCTTTTACATTCAGTTTCTCGGCACCCCTGTATTTCATCACGATATTATCCGGATTGCCACCCGGATGCACCACCAGGTCATATTTCAATTGATTATTCTCTGTATAATACCGCAGATCGATATTGGGATAAATATTTTTATAAATAATTGCCTGATAAATTCTGCAATTGGATTTCCAACGGGAAGGATCGTTGCCGATAAAATAATTATTATAAGTGTCCAGACCTTTGTCACCCTGGATTTCCACCTGCTCCGAGCTGTTCAGAAACTCAACCTGGTATACATGAGCATGCATGGTCAGGCTGATTGAAGAACTGTTGGGATTTGACTTGCCCCCGTCCGGATTTGACGCGCCTCCGCCCGGATTTGACTGAACCGGCGGCAGCGAGGCGGCGAGGTCAGATGTAGCTTTTGATTGAGTTGTTGCGGAAGTAGTTTGAGATTGATTGGAGGATTTACTGCCGGAAGGAATACCATGCATTGAATTCCTCAAAGCCTCCATATCTGAAGGACTCTGCATTAAAACTGAAAATCCATGTTTTTGCAGATAGAAAGTGGTGTTAGGCATATTGGCCCTGAACCGGATGGTATTATCCCACTGACCTTTGTTTTCAATAAATTCCAGGTTACCGATCTCCGATTGTGCGTAGAGTCCGGATAAGCTGGTTGTCAGAAAAGCAAAAAATAAGACAAACTTCTTTTTCAATTGCTGGAATTTGAATTCATTATTAAGAAATCCGGCTCCAGGGTGTTTTACCTTTTTCCTGTTTTAATTGTTGGCGCAAAAGGTTATTTTCAGGGAGTTCCAATTCGGGATCCGTGTTTAAAATCTCCTGAGCTTCCTGCACGGCCAATTGCAGTATGTCGCGGTCACGCACAATATCGGCAAGTTTAAAATCCAGCAAACCACTTTGACGGGTACCTGCAATATCTCCCGGACCTCTAATTTCCATATCTTTTTCGGCAATTCGGAATCCATCGGATGTTTCGCACATAATCTTTATTCTTTCCCTGGCCTCGGCGCCCAGTTTATTACCGGCTAAAAGAATGCAGAAACTCTGGTCGGCCCCTCTTCCAACACGTCCGCGCAACTGGTGAAGCTGGGAGAGCCCGAATTTTTCAGCACTTTCAATTAACATAACTGTTGCGTTGGAAACATGTACGCCCACTTCAATAACGGTGGTTGCTACCATAATCTGAGTGTCGCCCGAAACAAATCTTTTCATGTTCGTCTCCCTGACTGCTGCTTTTTGTCTGCCATGAACCATACTGATATAATACGCAGGTTCGGGAAAATAGGCTTTTACATTTTCATACCCTTTCATCAGGTTTTCATAGTCGAGCTTTTCAGATTCCTCAATCAGCGGGAAGATGATATAGGCCTGCCTTCCTTTTTTTATCTCAACCTTCATGAAATCCATCACTTTAGGCCTGTCATATTCATAACGCTTTACCGTTCTGACGGGTTGCCTTCCGGGCGGCAACTCATCAATTACACTATAGTCAAGATCGTTATAAGCTGTCATGGCCAGGGTTCGGGGAATGGGGGTGGCTGTCATAACAAGTACGTGGGGTGGCAAAAAGGCTTTTTTCCAGATTCTTGCCCGCTGGGCAACTCCAAAACGATGCTGTTCATCTATGACAGCCAGTCCCAGATTTTTAAATATTACCGGATCCTCCAGAATAGCATGGGTTCCAATCAGAATATTTACAGAACCACTGGCAAGTTCTTCCAGGATCTTTCTCCGGGCGGCTGACTTAACCGAACCTGTAAGCAATTTTACGGAAACCGGCAGATCTTTCAACATTTCCTGGAAGTTAATAAAATGCTGATTACTAAGGATCTCCGTGGGTGCTATCAGGCAGCTTTGATAGCCGTTATCGGCTGCCAGGAGCATGATCAGGAGTGCAACCATGGTTTTCCCGCTGCCCACGTCACCCTGTAGCAGGCGGTTCATCTGATGCCCCGTAGCCGTATCCTGACGGATCTCACGTATAACTCTTTTTTGGGCACCTGTGAGTTCGAATGGGAGGGATTTTGAATAAAAATCATTGAAAAGCCGGCCAACCTGACCGAAAATGACCCCCCGCGATTGTTTCTGGCGTTGCGTTTTTATCATCCGGGTCCTTACCTGGTTGAAAAATAATTCTTCAAATTTCAGACGGAATAAAGCACGCTGGTAAGCCTGCGGTGAGGCCGGAAAATGGATGGATTGAAAAGCTTCATAACGGCTGATCAGCCTGGATTTTTGGAGGGTTGCAACAGGTATAAACTCCGGAATATCCCTTTCCCTTATTTGGGAAAGCAGCTGTTGTGTTATTTTGGCGATTTGTCGGCCGCCGAGTGATCTGGCTTTTAGTTTTTCCGTACTTGGATAGATGGGCTGCAAGGGTAAACTTTCTCCCCTGGCATCATCAAATGCTTCCATTTCAGGATGCGTTAATTGTGTTGAGCCGTTATAAAATCCAACCCGGCCATACACCCGGTATCTGAATCCGGGGTTTAGATTTTTCTCCATCCAGGATATTCCCTGGAACCAGATCAGCTGAAGAACACCGCTTGCATCTTTCAGCGTGGACACGAGTCTTTTTGATTTTCCGGTTCCTAAAATCTGAAATGAACCCAGATAGCCTGCTACCTGAACAAATTCTGTAGCAGGGGAAATGTCTGCGATGGATATAATCTGGGACTTATCCAGATGACGATAGGGATACAATTCGAGCAGATCACGAAACGTGTCGATGCCAAGTTCTTTGCGCAATAAAATCGCGCGCTGCGGGCCTACACCTTTCAGGTACTAGATCGGGCTTGATAATATCTCCGCGGAATTCCTGTTCATGTAGGAGAACAAATTTAATCCAATTCTGGTTTCCCCTGTCATACTCATATTGCTGAAAACAGATTATGGTTGTATATTGAAGTCAGTTTTCCCTTAATGAAATATTATCTACAGTTGTTAAGACCCAAAGACTGGGCAAAAAATCTTTTTTTAATTGTTCCCTCCTTTTTTGCAGGCCAGTTTTTTGACCGCTACCGCTTGTTTCATTTAATGGAGGGAATTGTTTCATTTTGTTTTATTGCGTCGGCCATATATATCATCAATGACTACCGGGATATTGAAGATGACAGAAAACATCCGGTGAAATGCAATCGCCCGCTGGCTTCCGGAACAGTGAAAAAACCGGTCGCGGTTGGTATCTGTATCGGACTGATTTTAATGGGATCCGTATTGGGCTGTATGGCAGATCCTCACTACCAGTTTCTGTTTATTTTGGCCCTTTATTTTTTTATAAACCTTTTTTATTCATTCGGACTTAAAAATTTCGCCATCCTCGATATTCTCATGCTTTCTTCAGGATTTGTACTCAGGGTAAAAGGAGGGGCCATCATTTCCCGGGTCGAGGCTTCGGAATGGCTGATCATCATGACATTTCTTTTATCTCTTTTTATGGCCATCGCCAAACGGCGGGACGATCTGTTGCTGAAGGTAGCAACGGGGACAGATATGCGAAAATCGGTACGGGGTTATAATCTTGATTTTCTGAATACGATGCTCGGATTATCCAGCGCCATCGTGATCGTTGCATACATCAATTATACCGTCTCACCGGTGACTGTTGAGCGGCTGGGTACCCATCGCCTGTATTATTCCAGTCTTTTTGTTATTGCCGGCCTGATGCGTTACCTGCAGATCGCTTTTGTACTAAAAAAATCAGGGTCGCCCACGGAGATCCTGTATAAAGATCACTTTATACAGATTACCCTGGCTTTATGGGTAATCAGCATCTATGTAATATTATATTTAAGGGATATTCCCATCTTCTCCAGTTAGAAATACGTATGGATAATATGTATTTGCTGACCGGTAACAGAAATCCGGGAATCCGGTTTAAATCATAGGACGTGAATGGCAGGAAGATAGCTTTTTTTGATTTTGATGGCACGATCACATCTAAAGACAGTTTGCCGGAAATTATAAAATTTATAAAGGGCAGGGCTGCTTTTTATTTGGGACTGATATTGAATATATATTGGTTTCCCGCCTATCAATTTAATCTGATATCCGCCGACCGGTTGAAGGAAAAAATACTCAGTTATTTTTTTTCGGGTATGCCGGAAGTCATATTCCAGACCCAATGTGACCGTTTTGCCGGGATCAATCTTCCCGCATTGATCCGGCCCGGCGTCTTTACAGAATTTGATCGTCTTCGAAAAGACGGATTTGAAATGGTGATCGTTACTGCTTCTGCAGAAAATTGGATAAGGAATTGGGCAAAACAGAACACCCTTGACTTGATTGCGACAAAACTCGAAACGAAGAATGGAGTGATGACGGGTAAACTGGAAGGAAAGAATTGTAAAGGCGAACAGAAGGTGGTTTGTATAAAACAGAAATGGAATTTGACGGATTACGAAGAAATATATGTTTATGGCGACACCCCGGCCGACCGACCGATGATGGCACTGGCGACCCGGTCATTTTATAAGCCATTCAGAAAAGCATGAATTTTTTTTATCTGATATGTCATATCATCACCTGGGCGGTATTTATCTATTTCGCTGCAAATACACTATACCTGTTCATAATGGCGCTTTTCGGCCGGCTGACAAAAGGCAGGAAATATAAAATGCAAAGTGAAAAACACCGTATTGCCGTTCTTATTCCCAGCTTCAGGGAAGATCAGATTATTGTTGATACAGCGCTTCAAACCAGCGAACACAATTATCCCCGATCCAGGTTTACCATCACTGTCATAGCAGATAAACTGAAACCGGAAACAATGCAAAGGCTGAAACAGATCCCGGTTCATGTTATGGAAGTAGAACTTGGCATGAAGTCACGTTCGCTCCACGCAGCGCTCGAATCACCAGTTATCATTGACTCAGATATCGTCATGATCCTGGACGCCGATAATATCATGGCTCCGGGATGCCTTGAAAAAGTGAATGCTGCCTATCATGCAGGGATCATGGCCATGCAATGCCACCGCACGGCAAAAAATAAAAATTCCGAAGTGGCCCTGCTGGATGCGATGAGCGAAGAAATTAATACCAACCTGTTCCGGCGGGGACCCGCGCTTGCAGGTTTATCAGCTACTCCAAACGGTTCCGGTATGGCTTTCGATACAACGCTGATCAGGGACATTTTTTCATCCAGGAAAATACTCGAAAATCCGGGCGAAGACCGGGAGATTGACATGCAGCTGATACAACGGAAAATAAAAATGGAATTTCTCGACGATGCATTCATATACGATGAAAAAGTTGCGACCGCGGGCGTATTTGAAAAGCAACGGATCCGCTGGCTGGAGGCACAGGTGAACCAGGTGCGCCGGTTTTATGACAGTGATATGAAGACCGCACAAAAAACAATCATTTTCATAAATAAATTTTTTCAGAATTTATTGCTTCCCCGCGTTTTAACCCTGGTCGTTTTTTTCATAATCATTATGATACTTCTCATTCAGCACTTCTTTCAACTGCCGTTGGTCAGGCCGTATTTTTTTGTATGGTTCACTATGATGGCTCTTTACCTGTTGGCGTTGCTGATTTCAATACCCCGTATTTATTACAGTACCCGGACTTTATGGGCACTGAGCCGCCTGCCCCTGCTGATGTACGCTATGATGCGTGCGGTTGTCCAAATGAAAAAAAAGCGGCAGGAATTTATTCATACGCCAAAGTCCTTTGTATCTGAGGAAGCCCAAAGCCCAAAGCCCAAAGCCTAACGCAGTAGTGTGGTGAATGTCTACGCTTCCACACTCACCACACTACTATGTTCGTTTTACTGGAATGAACCAGATTATATGCAACACCCTTCAGAAACCATTTTAACTTTATAAAACGCCCGGTCAGGAGGCAGGCAAAAATAGTTTTGGGGATGGTAAACAGAATAAAAAAAAGGGCGAATACCAGTAAATTAAACGGGTCGCTGTTCCTGCGCATATACAGAATGCGGTTTCTGGTGAGATAGTAT
>DASXNJ010000366.1:0-6023 GCA_036495145.1 Puia sp. | reverse complement strand
CTTCCATTGATCAAAGTCTTAAAAGATTACAAACAGACTATATTGATTTATACCAGTTGCACGGGGGCACGATAGAGGATCCCATCGATGATGTAATCGAAGCATTCGAATTGCTGAAATCGTCTGGAAAAATCAGATATTATGGAATATCATCAATCCGTCAGAACGTAATCAGAGAATATGTCAACCGATCCTCCATTGTCAGTGTGATGATGCAGTATAGTCTGCTCGACCGCCGGCCCGAAGATGAAATGCTTTCATTTTTAAAAGAAAATCACATCGGTGTTTTGGCAAGGGGATCGATTGCCAAAGGGCTTTTAGTATCAAAACCGGCGGAAGACTATTTAAATTATTCTTCGGGGCAGGTTGCGCAGGCCGCCGCCGCAGTCAAAATAATTTCAGGCACAACGTCAACTCCCCTGGAAACATCCGTTCAATATGTTTTAAAACATCCGGCCGTGACTTCTGCAGTAATCGGTATTCGAACGGAGGAACAATTGAGGGAGGCGCTTACTGTCAGAGAAGTTGGTACGACGCAGAAAGATCAGTTGGAAAATCTTTCCAATGTTCTGCCGGCAAATAAATATACCGCTCACCGCTGATTATTTTTTTTCGGGGATTGTCTGATAAATGTCAAATATTTTTTTACCGATAACTTCGTATGAAAACTGGGATGATGCGTTCCGGCTTATCTGCACGGCATCAAAAAGATGATAATTTCTGATCATTTCTTTCATGGCATTTAGCAATTCCATTTCTTTCCCTGGTTCTATTAATATTCCGTTTTCTTTTCCGATAATTTCAGGAATACCTCCTACCCTTGTCGCTATCACCGGAATTCCACTGCAAAGGGCTTCGAGTACAACACAGGGCATATTCTCGTAAAAACTGAACATGACCAGAGCGGAAGATTTTCGGAGTTCGACAGCCACTTTTTCGTAGGGAATTTCGCCTGTACAAAATACCTGATCCGGTTTTAAACCGCTTGACTTAATGAATGCAAGAATCGAGGGATTTAGCGGTCCAACCAATATCAATTCTGCCCGTATATCCCGTTTCAATAATTCGACGAATGCCTTTATGATTCCTTCCGGATTTTTTGGGTATAACAGTGTTGAAATATGAATGAATCTAAAAACACCTGAGGCCTTCTTATCGGAGGCATGAAATAAACTCGTGTTGACAACATTGGGGATGTTGTGAAATGACACCGGGATCCAATGCCGGGATATCTCTTTTCCCAGGTCTTCACTAACCGGAAGAAACCGGGCTGCATGCTTAATAATTAAACGGGTCAGAAATCGCGTTAATACAGACTTTTTATATAAACTGTCTTTTGATACGGGATAATACCCTGACCAATGTTCCGTCAGCATATAGGGAACTCCATATTTCCATTTTAAATATAGTGCAACCAGGCCAGCCTTCATGGCCACCTGGACATGGATCAGATCAGGCCATTGATCATTTTTTCGAAGTTGCTTTAGGAATTTCAGATGCCGTTGGATATAATCTCTTAACGAATGGAACCTTGACAAAACAGTTCGGTCATTGCCCGTGGATGAATAATATAAAATATGTTCCTCCAGGTTTTGATTTCGACTGTGAAAATCAGAATAGTCTTCTTCCGTTGAGATGGACTGCCTGTCAAATTTTGCAACATGTAAAATTTGCAAGGGTTGATATATAGCTACTGCTTCTGCCTCACGTTTAATAAAGTCTCCATTGAAAGGATCAGTCGAATTTGGATACCAACTTGTCAGCCATAGAATCTTCTTCATGTGGTTGAGTTTTGGATAATTGTATTTTCGGCCGAAAATTGGTCTTTCCTCAATTCGATCGCCTGTCTTGTCAGCAATAAATCTGATTTCCGGATGACTACAAGTTCGCTCCAGGAAACTTTATATTCTTTACGATACGTATACAATGTATAACAATAGTAGCTAAAATACCCTGCACTGCTTACGATGGGTGCAGCTATGATGCCTGCATGGGGAAGCAGGAATATATCTCCTATGCATATAACCGTCAGAGCGAGTAGTGATCCCCGGAGATTGACAACAATCCGGTTTGCAGCAGAAAACCAGGCGCTCAGCGGATAATTCATAGACGTACATAGAATTCCCGGGATTAGACATATAAAAAGGATATACATTATACTAAAAGACGATCCAAATACAAGTGGGATAAAATACCAGCCGGTAGCAATGATCAGGAGACAAATTCCAATGTTCATCCAAAGTAAAACACGCAAAGCCGCCGTGAGCTGCGACCGGGTTCCTGAATTCTCCTGGGAAGAAAAAATAGGAAACAATGTGGACGCCAGTATGGAAGGAACAATCAGGAGCATCTGGGCAAGCCTGGAAGCCTGTATATAATTGCCCAATTCTGATTTAGAACAATAATATTCCACGAACCAATAATCTATCCGGTTTACAAGAAAATAAATCAGGTTGGCTAACAGTGCAAAGAGAGCATAACGGATGACCAGTTTCAATAATGGAGTTGCAGGAAACATCCTGTTTCCTGTATAGCTATATTTTCTATAGAAAAATGTCCTCAACAAAAATCCCTGCAGAAAAAAACTGAAGAAATACAGTTCGATAAAATTCGACTTTACGATTCTGCTGTTCCTTCCGGAAACCAGGAAAATGATCAGCATAATGTTAATCAGGAAAAGGATTTTATTTGGTAGTCCGAATTCCTTTTTTGCATAGAATAATGAAGTAAAATAGGTAGTAAACAAAACACCCAGGATAAAGAAAAAACTGGATATTAAAAACCGGGGACTCGTCAGATATACTGAATGCATTGAGTATAATACCATTCCCCATATGGCAAGTGCTATTAATGAGGCTCCAATGGCCCAAACAAGACAAAAATTGGCCATCAACGATGCTTCCAGCTTGTCAGAAGCAATATAATAAGCAGCGCCGGATTCAAGACTGATACCCACCAGGAGTAATATCAGTGCGAGGTTGTTAATAATAAAAAAAATCTGTCCGCTTTTTTCAGCGGCAAAATAGCGGGCGATCCAAATGTTTAAGAGAAGAACAGAAAAGAAGTATAAACCACGCCATAATATATGTTGCAGAACATGGCGGGTATTTTTTCTCATTACTATTTTAGTGCTTTGATGATTTCAATAAACTCTGCTGCATTAAGAGATGCTCCTCCTACCAAGCCTCCATCCACGTCTTTACTGCCGAAAATTTCTTTTGCGTTAGCAGCTTTTACACTTCCTCCGTATAAAATGGAAATCTGATCTGAAATTGCAGCATCATATTGATTTTTCAATGATGAGCGTATAAACGCATGCATTTCCTGAGCCTGTTCCGTGCTGGCCGTTTTGCCGGTTCCAATAGCCCAGATGGGTTCATAGGCAATCACAACTTTTAAAATTTCCTCACGGGACAGATGAAAAAGTGATTCTCTCAACTGCTTTTCAACATAACTGTTTTGTTGACTTTGCTCTCTGGTTGCCAATGCCTCCCCGCAACAAAAGATCGGAGTTATGCCATTTGACAGGCAAAGATTTAACTTGTCTGCCAACATCAGATTGCTTTCTCCAAAATATTCGCGACGTTCGCTATGGCCAACCAGGCAAAATGTCACCTCGACCGACCTTAGCATTTCTGTTGATACTTCGCCTGTGTAAGCGCCTGATTTTTTATCAGAGCAGTTTTGTGCAGAGATAAAAAAATTCTTTTTATGCTGAACGCCACTGACAGCCATTGTCAGATAAGGAAAGGGCACTGCGAATATAACTTCGTGATTTTCCTTCAATGAGAATTCAGCAGAATTGACGGATTGCAGTAAGGTAGTAGCCTGTTGATAAGTCAGATTCATCTTCCAGTTTGCCGCAGCAATTTGCTTTCTCATTTAAATTGGTTTTGTTGATCAAAAATATTTTTTAATTTTTTTATTTCTTCTTCACTCAAAATATGACCCTTCAGTTTTTTCCATTTGCTGATATGCTGGAGGGCTTTCTCAAAATCATATCGCTCATTCTTAAAACCCCAGCTAAAGCTTGGAAGATAAGACGGTGTGGCTCCATTTCCAAATACATGAGATGCTGGCCCCACAACAGTACCAGTGTTGAATGAGGTATTGATTGCTGACCGGGTATAATCGCCCATCATCAATCCACATTTCAGTCCTGCGCTGAACGATGTTTTTTTTATCGGATTCCAAAGTCTGACCGCTCCTCCGCTATTTTTCATATTGGAATTTGTACTGCCAGCGCCCAGATTGCACCATTCGCCAATAACCGAGTCACCCAGGTAGCCATCGTGTGCCTTATTGGAATATCCAAAGATTACTGAATTCTTGATTTCTCCTCCTATAACACAATTCGGACCAATCGACGTGGCCCCATAAATTTTTGCGCCCATTTTGACCACGGACTTTTCTCCCAGTGCAAAAGGTCCCCGGATCATAGAACCCTCCATTACCAATGCCTCTTTGCCAATATAAATGGGTCCTTCAACTGCGTTTAAATAGCAATGTTCAACAACCGCACCCATCTCTATAAAAATTTCGGAGCCCGTGGATTTATTGGTAACAGAAATCTTTGTCGTCTGACGTCCCTTCGTGATGAGATCAAAGTCTTTTTTTATTTCCGTGAGATTATAATGAAGGATATCCGTGAGCTGTGCAAGCCTGATCGTTTTATCCGGATTCAATATTGTATCTGTCTCCGGGATAGAATCAATCAAATCCTGGTTAGGTATGATATTAGCGGCTATTGAAATTCCGGGTGGAAACGAAAGATTGTTTTTCAGAAGATAATTCCACTTTTCCCGAATGGTTAAGATGCCACAGCGAATATCTGCCAAAGACCGGGTCAATGAAAAGGGGAAGAAATCATCCTCGAAGGAACCGCTAACCAGCGAAGGTGCATTCATTGATTAAAACTAGTCTTTAATCTGTTTTCAAAAAAAAATCCTCCACGCTTTCGGCGGGAGGATTCTTTTACAGAAATATTATTATTATGATTTTTTCTCGTAGCGTTTTTTAAACTTGTCAATACGACCAGCAGTATCCACCAGCATATTCTTACCAGTGAAAAAAGGATGGGAAGTATTTGAAATTTCCAACTTAATCAGGGGGTACTCGTTGCCATCTTCCCATTTGATTGTTTCGCGGGAGTTAGCGGATGACCGTGTAATAAAACTCGTGCCGTTGCTCATATCGCGAAATACAACCAGGCGATAATTTTCAGGATGCAAATTCTTTTTCATAACAAATTTTTTAGCCGTGCTTTTGAATTTTCAGTTCCCGGCACGAAAGGGAGCGCAAAATTAGGCATTTTTGCAATTAGAACCAAAGTCTTTAAAGTGATGGCCAACATTCTTTCGTTTTCTTATAAATCATTTTTATGGACTTATAGGCAGAATGTTCCGGAAATTGTTGCTCAGTTTCTGCAAAATCAACAGAGGTTTGCAGGCAGGGGGTCCCGGGAACCTCCCGGGAACCTCCCGGAATCCTCCCCGAATTTCCGGATTAGATAGTGTTTCAATAGCCTTTTGGTGCTGATGGCAATAGTCGTTATGAATTTGATCTTTTGAGTATCGCTCAGAGGTCACGAACGCATATTATCAAACTGCAACGGCACTCCTAAATTAGAAGTTCGGCAAAGTTGCATAACTGACTGTAAATCATCCAATTTTTTGCCAGTAACCCGAACCAGATCATCCATGATGGCAGCCTGGACCTTAATCCCGGAGTCCTTTATCAATTTGACTATTTTTTTAGCATCTTCCTGTTTGAGACCATTTCTTACCGGTACTTCCATTTTAGTGACCTTACCGCTGGGGTATGGCTCTTTTGACATATCGTAAGCAAGCGGATCCATACCCTGTTTGATCGACCGACTGATAAGAACGTCCGTGATCTGTTTGATTTTCATATCGCTGGCTGCTTCCAGATCGATTTTCATTTCTTTTTTATTCAGTTCTATGGAAACAGGAGAATCCTTGAAATCAAAACGATTTTGAATTTCTTTTTTGGTAACATTTACA
>DASXNJ010000365.1:0-3266 GCA_036495145.1 Puia sp. | reverse complement strand
CCAAATATTGAAACTCATTTCTCAACAGAAAAAAAAGTTTCGCTGTTTGAGTTTCTTCCTGAAAACACAGTCATCTGGATGCACGACCATCGTTTTATCAGGGAGAAGATGGCAATACTGGAAAAAGAACTGGAGGAATTTCTGGAATCGCACCCCACCAAGGAAATTGAAACAGACGGGGGCATTGTAAAAAAAGAGATTTCCGCTGAAGATTTTATCCGGTCTGCCGTGATTGATGATTTAACAATCACCCGGCACCTGGTGGAATTTGGCCCTGTTCAAAAAGCCGATGCTTTTATTATTGAATTTCATACCCGGCCGCAACCGGCTTTTAACAGACGTTTCGAAAGACTGATTGCTGATCTGGAGACCTGGGAATCGAAAAAATTTGAGATCTATCTGTTTGCTGAAAATCCAAAACAGCTCGAAAGGCTGCATACGATTTTTGAGGATCTGAAATCGCCGATTCGGTTTATCCCTGTTGCGAGTTCCATTCACGAAGGATTTATAGACGAGGATCTGAAAATTGTCTGTTATACCGACCATCAGATTTTTCAGCGTTACCACAAGTATAAAATTAAACAGGCCTATAATAAAAGTAAGGCCATTACGCTTCGCACCCTGCGTGAATTACAGCCCGGAGATTATGTAACCCATATTGATCATGGCGTGGGAATATTCAGCGGTCTGCAAAAAATTGAAGTCAACGGACGTCTGCAGGAGGCAGTGCGAATTTTTTATAAGGACAGTGATATTCTATATGTAAATATTAATTCACTCCACAAAATTTCCAAATACACGGGAAGGGAAGGCAGTATTCCGAAAGTCAGTAAACTGGGAAGCGATGCCTGGCAAAAGCTAAAAGAAAAAACTAAAACCCGTGTAAAAGAAATTGCTTTTGATTTGATCAAGCTGTATGCGGCCAGAAAGGCTCAGGAAGGATTTGCTTTTTCTCCCGACAATTACATGCAAACGGAACTGGAAGCATCCTTTATTTACGAGGACACGCCGGACCAGAGCAAGGCAACAGCCGATGTTAAAAAAGATATGGAATCCTCTTCTCCGATGGACCGGCTGGTATGCGGGGATGTGGGTTTTGGCAAAACAGAAGTGGCTATCCGGGCGGCGTTCAAGGCCTGTCTCGACGGAAAGCAGGCGGCTATTCTGGTACCAACGACGATCCTGGCTTTCCAGCATTATAAAACTTTTGGTGAAAGGCTGAAAGATTTTCCGGTGACCGTGGATTATGTGAACCGGTTCAAATCGGCAAAAGAGAAAAAAGAAACCTATCAAAAACTGGCAGAAGGGAAAATAGATATTCTGATTGGCACGCATTCGATTCTTGGGAAAGACGTAAAATTTAAAGATCTCGGATTGCTCGTGATTGATGAGGAACAAAAATTCGGGGTGGCGCATAAGGAGAAAATAAAGACCCTGCGAATCAGCCTGGATTGTCTCACACTAACGGCCACGCCTATCCCAAGAACGCTGCAGTTCAGTTTAATGGGCGCACGGGATCTGAGTATCATCAACACGCCGCCGCCAAACCGTCAGCCCATCCAGACCGAGCTGCAGGTATTTAATGAAGATTTTATCAGGGATGCGATTTACTATGAAGTGGAACGCGGAGGGCAGGTGTTTTATATTTATAACCGTATCCAGGGTCTGAAGGAAATGACGGTGCTGTTACAGGAATTATGTCCGGACCTTAGTATTGGTTATGCACATGGTCAGATGGAAGGGCACGATCTGGAAGAACGGATCTTAAATTTTGTTGATAAAAAATATGACGTACTCGTTTGTACGAATATTGTTGAAAGCGGTGTTGACATTCCGAATGTAAATACCATTATCGTTCAAAATGCACATCAATTCGGATTGAGTGATCTGCATCAATTGCGCGGGCGTGTTGGCAGAAGCAACAAAAAAGCCTTTTGTTATTTATTGGCGCCATCGCTGGCGACCCTTCCCTCCGATGCCCGTAAAAGACTGCAGACGCTGGAACAGCACAGCGATTTGGGAAGTGGGTTCCAGATTGCAATGCGTGATCTGGATATCAGGGGTGCCGGAAACATGCTGGGCGGGGAACAAAGCGGATTTATGGTTGAGATGGGATTTGAAATGTACCAGAAAATATTGGATGAAGCCATTCGGGAACTCAAACGTACTTCATTCAAGGATTTGTTCAAAGATGAGATAGCCAAACAGGAGCAGGAAGTAGTGGATTGCACCATCGACACCGATCTGGAGATTCTGATTCCGGATCAATATGTAGAAAGTATAACTGAAAGATTATCCTTATACACCAGGCTGGATAATTGTGAAACAGAAGAAGAACTGATCGCATTTCAAAAAGAAATGGAAGACCGGTTTGGTCCGATACCTGAAGAAGTGGAAGCTTTATTTGATACTGTCAGAATCAGGCGGATGGCCGTGGAGATGGGTTTTGAAAAGCTGATTTTTAAAAATGGACAGGTAAAATTTTATTTTGTAAACCGTCCGGATTCAAAATATTTTGAATCAGACGTATTCAAAAATATGCTGGATTATATTCAGAAGCAGACGCGGAATGCGAGGCTGCGGCAGAATGGGAAATTATTTATGCTTGTGCTGAGTGAAATCAATTCAATGAAAAAACTGCTGGACTTCATGAGGCGTATGCACGGAGTGGTGTTGGAACACTCCACTGCCACACTAGCATGAAAATATGGAAATATGGAAGTGTGGAAGTGTGAAAGTGAATATAAGAGTAGGGTTTTGGGCTTTGGGCTTTAGGCGTTAGGCTTACCGTAGTTTCTTCTCCATTATAACATGGGGTATCGTTATTTCAATAAATTGTCCGTCTTTCTTGACAAATCCGAGTTTTTCATAAAACCCCGTTGCCGTTACGCGTGCATGCATCATCAGGGTATCATAACCCATATCTCTGGCTATATTTTCAGCAAAGATCATCAGCGCCCGTCCGATGCCCTTTCCCTGCAAATTGTTCGAAACAGCCATCTGCCTGAGACGAAGGGTTTTATTATCTACTTTTGTCAGCAGACAACATCCCAGCATCCTGTCATCCTCAAAAGCCCCGATCAGTACGTCATCCTTCTCTTTTTCCAGTTCTTTCGGGTCAAAACTCAATCCCAGCGGCTTTCTCAGGAGGTCATTCCGCAATTTCAGCATCATTTCGTATTCGGGTGATCCGTAGTCTATCTGCTTAAGGGCCATGTCAAAACGGTTGATTTAGTGAAATGAGCAGCGGAAATCGCAAATTCCGG
>DASXNJ010000364.1:0-10548 GCA_036495145.1 Puia sp. | reverse complement strand
CCCTTCCTCGAAGGTTCACTCGACCTGCGGGGTATCTCGCCCTATGTTGACCGGATCAATCTCATGACCTATGATCTGATCGGTAGCAAGACACATTTTTCCGGTCATCATACGCCTTTATACTCCACCAGCTGGCAGATTTCCTCGGCCGATCATGCGCTGCGTTATCTGGATTCGCTGAAAATTCCGCGTAATAAGATCTGTATCGGCTCTGCTTTTTACGGACGTGAATACCTGGTACTTGAAAACCAGTCCGATGGCTTACATCAGCCAGCCTCATTTCAAAAGTTCATAACGATGAAGGATATCCGCACAGATTATACCGATGGGGATGGATATATTACGCATTGGGATTCTGTGGCAAAGGCGTCTTATAAATACAATGAGCATAATAAAATTTTCATAACCTACGACGACGAACGGTCGGTAGCCGCCAAGGTTGGTTATGTGAAAGAAAAAAAACTCAATGGCATTTTCTACTGGGAAATGCGGCTCGACAGGCCGAAACAGGGATTACTGGATGTGATGATCAGGGAAATGAAAAAATGATCCGCTCATTCACATTCGTATGTAAAACTGAACGATTCATTTGCCGTTCCGTCGTTTGCAACGATGGATATTATTTTGCCTTCAACGTCGTAGGTATAATTAAATGTATAATGATAAGGCCAGGAAAAGAAAGATTGCTTCAGGTGCTTGTTGGTATAATAAGATGACCCATAATAGATCAACTGGTCGAAATCATCAAGGTTACCGATTACCGATTGTTTATCCAGACTGTATACGGTTGTATCCTTCAAAGCGCCCACACCCGTGTTAGTGAGATCCCCGTTCGTAAATGTGTAGTTGGTTGTTACCGGCGGATTATTATCCTTTTGTGTAGTGGAAGTTATCACCTGCCCGTTAGCATCATAGGCAAAAGTCGTATTGTAAACAGCCGTATCGGTCGTTTCCTTATGCGCTGCTATTAATCCGGCGCTGTTCAGGGTGATGGTATCGGTTGCAGAATCAATACCATTGAGATTTATATATATCATATTGCCGCTATAGGTGAATGTTTTTACATAAGCACTCACCCCGTCATAAACCAGTTTTGCCAATTTGCCATCCTCGTTATATGTAAGGGTATAGTTGAAATTAAGCACCCCGCCGGAATAAGCCGCGGTCGCAATCCGGCAGTCTGTTTTCGGCTGTACCACGGGTGGCATATTGTTATCCTTCTTTGAGCAAGCGAACAGGAGAATGATGAATAAAAAAATGACACCCGGTTTCATATAAAGAATTTATTATGAACTCGTGTATCTGAATAAACGAATGAATCCAAATTTCGGTTGTCTTTTCATTCGTCTAAAATTGAATTATTCTCGCAAATCACTTCACCAGCCGACCCCCAGGCTAAACCTCAGCAGTAAAAAAACTCATTCTGAGCGAAGGCTGGAGACCGGATTGGCAATCGCAGCCCGGATGGCCTGGTAGCTAACTGTACAGAGTGTGATCAGCAAAGCGCCTGCACCCGCGCATGCAAATATCCACCAGCTCATCTCTTTCCGGTAATTAAATTGCTGCAGCCATCTCTGAAGAAAGTACCATGAAACCGGTATCGCAATAAATAATGAAATAAAAACCAGTAACAGAAATTCCCGGCTCATCAGGCGCCACAAATTAAATACGGAAGCGCCCAGCACTTTCCTCACGCCAAATTCATGTGTGCGCTGTTCCGCCACATATGAGGCCATACCGAATAAACCCAGACAACTAATGAATATCGCAAGCACTGCAAAGGAGGCCGCCAGTTTGCCAACCCGTTCTTCATCCCCGAATTTCTTTGCAAATTCTTCGTCGATGAATTTATATTCGAATGGCTGCGCCGGATTATAAATTTTAAAAACAGGTTCTATCTTTGCCAGGGCATCATGCAGATTCATATTCGGGTTCACGCGGATATTTATAAAATGTTCCGCGTTCAGCGACCTTAGGAAAATGGTCCTGAGTATGGGCTGGTAAGGTGATTCCATCAGCAGGTCTTTTACGATACCGACGATCTGGTAAGATTTATTGTTCCATCGGATCGTTTCTCCTACCGGATGTTTCAGTCCCATGAATTTTGCAAAGGACTCATTGATCACTAAAGCAGCGCTGTCGGATGGAAAACTTTTTGAGAAGTCACGTCCTTCCTTCATCTGCCATCCAATCGTTTTTCCGAAATCCTCTGATACATAAACCACACCCGCACTTGCCTGTAGCGTTGGATCCTTTCCTTTCCAGTCAAATCCGTCATCCACTTCATCCACAAATGTCGGTGTGCTGGAAGATTCTGCGATGCCGGTAATTGCGCCGGTCTGATGAAGATCCTCTTTCACAGCTTCAAAATGTTTATGTATGTCTTCGGTAGCAACATAACTCATGATCAAACCGTTCCGGCTGTATCCGACTGGCCTGTTCTTTGCAAATTGAATCTGCCGGAAAACGGTGATGGTGGCGATGATCAGCATAACGGATACGGTAAACTGAATAACGACCATGGCTTTTCTCGGAATGGCTGCGAGCCGGCCCACTCGAAATGTACCTTTCAGGGTTTTGACGGCTTCAAAAGATGATAAATAAAATGCCGGGTAACTGCCCGCGACGGCACCCGTTACCAGACTAAACAATATTCCGGCAATCCAGAACAGGGGCTGGTTCCAGGGGATGGTTATTTTTTTGTCGGCCACCTGGTTAAAGAATCCGATAGATGCTTCGGCAAAAAATAATGAAAGTACAAAGGCTATAAAAATATAGAACATTGATTCGCTGAAAAACTGGGCGACCAACTGACGCCTCCGTGAACCGATGGCTTTGCGGATCCCTACTTCCCTTGCGCGTTTTTCCGAACGTGCCGTGCTGAGATTCATAAAATTGATGCAGGCCAGAAGCAGCACGAAACAACCAACGATTCCAAACAGCCATACATAGGTGATATGGCCACCGGTATTCACCCCGTTTTTAAATTCATCAAACAAATGCCATTTGCTCATCGGATGCAGAAACACCGCTGGCTTATGCAGCGCATCGTCGGCTCTAACCATTTTTATTTTAACGTCCCGGATTTTGTCAGAGACTTTTTGCATATCCGCATGATCGGCGAGCTGCACAAAGGTCTGGAACATATTCGCGCGCCAGGGATCTGATTCCTTGAAGGCCCATTGCAGATTCGTGAGATATAATTTCCAGGATGCGATAAAACGCATGTTTCCAAATGCAGAATTGTCCGGAAGATCATCATATACACCCGTTACTTTCACCTGCTGGTCGTTATCAATTTTTATCGTCTTTCCCATGGGATCTTCCATGCCGAATAAAGTACCGGCAGTTGTTTTCGAAATCAGCATGCCATGCATATCATCAAGACCCCGCCGGGTTCCGCGCAACATATGCAGACTGAACATTTCCGTTGCTGCGGGTTCCATATAAGATCCGTCGATGATTACTTTTTTATCTCCGGCAGAAATGATATGATCATTGTTCCAGGACGACATGGCGATATATTTGAAATCGCTGCCGAATTCTTTTTTCAACTGCTCACCAATGGGGAACGGCAGAGAATGCTGCGTGCCCAGCTCACCGTTGAAACTTTGTGTTTGCATCACCTGCGCGATTCTGTCGTAATGTTCAAACTGTTTGTTATAGGAGACTTCATCCCGGATCCAGCATCCGATCAGCAGGGTCACCGCCATGCCAATCGAAAGGCCCGTGATATTGATAAAAGAAAAAACTTTATTCCGGGAGAAATTCCGGATGGCGACTTTTAAATAATTTCTGATCATGGGTCTGTGTATCGGTGGATGGATTGTATCGAAGAAAATGCCAGGTTTGCAGGTTCCTGGCAATCAGGTCATTCAAAAGGACTGCTTCAGAAAAACTGTCCGTTTTCGATACGGCTGGTGTACCATTCCATTTAACAGGATCACATGCCGGCATCCGTCAGAATCAAAATAAAAGTCGCCATTATCGTCATTGGCAGCTGTTTTTTTGGCGTTCGTCGCAAACCGGAAATATGTTTCAAAAGCCACTCTACTTTTGGTAAAATTATTTTTCAATCAATAAAAAATAAGAAAATGAAAAAGAAAATTGTAACACTGATCACAGCTTTTGTCTTAATCGCCAACCTGCTTTTTGCGAATGCCGGTAAAACCCAGATTCCGGAATCTGTAATATCTGAATTTGGCAAAACCTTTTCAAACGCCAAAGAAGTTCGCTGGGAAGATTTCGGGAACTATTTTAAAGCAACTTTTTTGCAGACGGGCAAAACATGGTATGCTTTCTATTCCGACAATGCAGAATTTATGGGCGTCGCGAAAAATTTACTTTCTGACAAACTTCCGGATTTATTGCAGACTGAAATAAAAACCAAATTTCAAGGGTATTGGATCACTGATCTGGCCGGCTTTCATGTTGGCGACAAAGCCGGATTTATCGTGACGCTTGAAAACACTGATCAGAAAATTGTCCTTACAGCTGGAAATAACAAGCATTGGCAGATTCACTCCAGAGAGAATAAAGCGTAAAATGATCAAAAAATAAGCACAAAAGATTTTTATGGGAAAGGCGAATGTTAATAGTAAGATGAGGATTTATCACAGATACCTGGGATTTTTCTTGGCAGGGATTATGGCCATATACGCTATCAGTGGTTTTACGATGATTTTCAGGGATACGAATTTTTTGAAGAGCGAAAAACAAATTGAAAGACAACTGCATCCCAATTTAAAACCGGAGGATCTGGACAGGGAGTTGAGAATACGCGATTTAAAGATTAAGAGTGAAGAGGGTGATGTCATTCGCTTCGAACAGGGCACCTATAATAAATCCACCGGCCTTGCAAAATATACATCGGAGGAATGGCCTTATTTCATTGAAAAGCTAACGAGGCTTCACAAAGCGGATACCGGAAGCCCTTTATTTTTTCTGAATGTTTTCTTTTCGGTGGCCCTGTTGTTCTTTGTCATCTCTGCTTTCTGGATGTTCCTGCCGAAAACTACGATATTTAAAAAAGGACTTTACTTTACGCTCGCAGGTGTGGTTTTGACAATTATTCTTATTGCCATTTGAAATGCTTTTAACGATAAACCAAACAGATTCTCACAAATC
Organism: Puia sp.; assembly: GCA_036495145.1. GTDB lineage: Bacteria > Bacteroidota > Bacteroidia > Chitinophagales > Chitinophagaceae > Puia. The sequence goes on along the minus strand of DASXNJ010000364.1, from coordinate 5,421 downwards.
AGGTATAAGAAACCGGTTAACCATAGCACCAGAAACAACGTTATGGAAACGAACTCCTTTTAAACGTATTGTTTGATATAAATGAAGAATGGCAAATGATAGAACCCATGTTATTAATTCCTTTTGTAGAAAATGCATTTAAACATAGTGGACAGTTGCGGCATCCGGAAATTCATGTATCGCAAGTATTACTTCCGTACGGAAAGGGAGTTTATTTATAAAAGATATGGAGCTGCCCATAGGAGAGGCTTTTCGTGAAGCCATTGAAAAACTTACCAGAAAGGAATAACTGGATTATAGGATGACGTCAAATTCCAATTCATAGTCCCGAAACCAGTAAACAATGTCCCGACCTGTACGAGATAAGATCAGCAACACAAGCTGGTAATATGAATTTCCATTTATTTCTATTTTTTACTTAATGATGGGACGCTTTGCAGATCTCCGTTTTTTCCCATTTTATAATTTTCAATATCTCTGATCAAATTCTGAAGACGTTCCGTATTGTGGCGGATGATTGTTAAATAAGTTTTATTTTCTTCATTATGGTTGTTGGTCTCCAGCAAATCAAGTGATAAAAGAATATGAGCAAGTGGAGCATTGGCTTCACTGAGAAGTGGTTCAGATGAATTGTTCATATTGTTAGGTTTAAATCGATGAATCCCATTGTATCAAAATACAAAATCGCGATGAGAACGTGTCAGAACCATCTTATATCTAAAACAATAACCTCTCCAAAAATGATCCCGCAAATCCGATCAAAAATGGTATTGAGAAACAATAACTTATGAACCCGGGTGTTGCTTTATTGCACTAACTCGCGAATTGTCAGGAGAAGAAACGGCGAAATATAAGCTGGTTACCTGATCACACTTCCGTGAAAACGCCTTCCGGGAAATGATGTCTTTTCGAAATGAGCGGAACATGCGAATCCGGATGTTACTTTTCAAATTCCATCATGAAATGAATACCAACAAATCGGTATTTTTTCAGACTGAAATCCAAGTTAGATTTATAAACATTTCCTAAGAAATATATTGGAACGGACCATTCATCATGTTTAAACATATTTTACAAAAGTTCATGTTGTTCACCGATGGTAAATGACGTTTACTATAGTATCTGTGTTTTATATGTTGCTAAGCCGGGAGTTCAACGAATAACCCGTTTAAAAATCTGGTTAAAGTTTTACCTCCGTGTACCAGTCTTCATCATTTGATTAAACCTTAAAAAATCTTTTATGAAAAAATTTCTGATTTGGCCGAATCGCCGGCCAGGCATTTATTCGCTGTTTTGCTTCATAATGGCAATCGTTTGCTTCTCAAGTTGTAGAAAAGAACCGGGCTTCCGGGTTGATTTTCCACCTTCCCTGTATACGGCCGACGTAATTGACAAATGGATGACGCTGGAAATACGATTTTATAAAGATGCGACGGGTATTTTAAACGGGGCTTTCGCCAGGCCATTCGCTTATTCCGGTATCAGCGCATATGAATCCATTGACCCCGGTTTACTTTCCTGGAAGCATAAATACAATGGACTATCTGCCCTGCCGGAAACAGACAAGTTTCAAAAATATAACTGGCCTGCCAGCGTAAATGCTACGCTCGCGGAATTCAACAGAAGTTTTTTTACATCGACCAATTTAAATGCGACGGATCTGGCCGCCATTGATTCACTGGAAAATGCCATTTCTTCAACATTCAGCGGTGAACATGCTGATGTACTTTCCAGGTCGGTAGCGTTTGGCAAATCCATAGCGGACGCCATTTTTGCCTGGTCCCTGACAGACAATTTTATTCAAAATAATGCACTTCCTTATACTCCTCCTGTTGGTATGGGCTTATGGGTTGCCACGCCGCCGGGTTTTGGAGCAGCTCAGGGACCTTTTTGGGGGAATAATCGTCTCATAATAGAAGGCAGCGGAGACAACGCGCAACCCGGGCCGCCTATTCCATATTCTGAAGATCCAACATCTGCTTTTTATAAAGAGGTGAATGATTTATACCAGGCATCCAAAGTCCTGACAACAGATCAGAAAAATTGGGCAATATTCTGGAGAGATATACCGGGAGTTACAACACCCGGCCACTGGATGAGTATTATTCAGCAGGTAATCAGACAAACGCACAGCCGGCTCGATAAGGCTGCACTGACCTACGCCATGGTTGGAATTTCTTTGAACGAAGGAGTCATCAGTGTATTTAAAACTAAATATGTTTATAACCAGGTCAGACCGATTACTTACATCAGGAAGGTGATTGGAGATACCAGTTGGCTTTCTTTACTTACGACACCGGCTCATCCGGAATATCCATCTGCACATTCCGTCATTTCCTCAGCAGCTTCAGAAGTATTGACCGCCATATATGGTAATATCGGGCCTTTTACAGATCATACCTGGGACTATCTCGGATTTCCTGCCCGCACTTTCAATACTTTCCGCGATATTGGAATTGACGCGGGTAATTCCAGATTTTATGGTGGAATTCATTATCAGCCATCGATAGATACAGGCCTCGAACAGGGAAAAATTGTTGGAAGGAATATTATCAGAAGCCTCCTGGGATTTTCGGAAGCAAAAAAATAATCCGGCACTGGATTTATTCATCCTTCATGCATCGCCAAAATGGAAATAGGGAGCAATTTGCTCCCTATTCTATTTTCGACCGATGTAGATCAAAAAGTTTTAACGACGATAGAAAATATTTAAAATCCGCTATAGGACTACCAGGATTTGCCTTCCTGAATTGAACTCCTTATCTGCGATTAAATCTTTCTGTATCCCTTCTATTTTTCTCGTGTAGAAAAGTTAAGTTTCGCTACACTTCGCAAATTATTGTAGGAACCTGCCGATATGATCAACCTGCAGGCAGGGTTATTGAATCTTATGTTCAAATACACAATTATGAAAAAGAGCTTATTTTCTATGATATTAGTACTCCCTGTTGTTTTTGGATTCGCCCAGAACGATCATAAACCGCCTAAACAGGTATCCGAGTCCTTTCAAAGAGAATATCCCCAGTCGAAACCTTCAAAATGGAGCCATTCCAATGAAGGATGGAGCGTATCCTTCCAGGATAATGACCACAATAACGGTGAAGCAACGGCCTATTTCGACGGATCGGGAAAACATCTTGATACTCATATACCTTATGATCAGAAGGACGTTCCTGCTTCAGTGAGAAATCATACGCGTGATAGTTACGGTGCGTCAGATCAATATGATTATACACGCATTGACCGCTCCGGTGAAAAAGCCGTTTATAAGACACAGGTTAAGCATAAAAAACACGATAAAACGATTTACATGGATAATAATGGTCATGAAAGAGATTATCAGGACAAACATTATTAATCTAGCGGGGTGCCAGTACTTTTTAAATAATGAGTAGTAAAATACTCAATGATTCGCCTTCTTCTTCATTATATTTTACAGGCTTTGGAAGTTAGTTCCTGTGAAATATGTGGCAGTTTTATAGAAATAGTCCTTTAATTTCTGTGGATGAATGAATTGAGAAGCCAGGTCTGCTTCTATAGCCTGCCATATATATTATTCTAAGCAATAATATTTATACGATAATAATGCAAGTGTACCCTCATTCTGATTCACTCGCAATCGTAAAAAAAATCCCGCACATCGCGAGGGCAATAAACATGCTGGTCTTCTCAGGTTCTATATGTGTAGCGGCAGCAACGCGGGGAAGATGAAGGAAGATCACCCAAAATAAAAACATAAATCCGAGCAGGGCGCAGGCCAGCCGGGTTTTTATATTGGTGAGCAGACTGATGCAAGCCAGGGAAAAAGCAACGCCGATAAAATAGGCCCAGAATAATTTAAAAGGTATCCAGGCAGGAACCAGGGTGGCGATAAAATCGGCGTACAGGAAATGCTGCACGGCAAATACGATCAGCGAAATCGCGAATAAAATTCTGCCATTGCGGGTGAGATTGGATTTGCCAGCCGATTCAGCGGTTTTCGTAGTGTCACCCGAAATGATAAATGCACCCGCGGCCAGTGCGAGATCCTCGGCGGAAACTGTCCATGGATTCGGATTATGCAAATCGTTCAGCAGGGTGACCAGGTGCGGATAGATAAAAAGAACAAAAAGCAGTAGTCCGGTCAACAACGCAGCCCGGTGCATGGTTGTCGGGATGCACATGGCGATACCACCGGCGACAAATAACGTGCTGATGAAATTCAGGAAGAAAATCCGGGCGGGTAAGTTCTCTGGCATCGGCAGGAAACCTTTCATAAAATCCTGTACGCCGAATTGTATGATCCCGAAAGCAATGATGGAGAATGCAAATAAATACCTGCCGGCTTTAAAAAGTTCCTGCATCAGCGACCGTTTGTATAACAAAAATTAAATTAGTCGATCAGGTTGTTCTTGACCGCAAAGAATACCAGCCCGGCAGTATTTTTTGCGCCGAACCTTTCCATGAGGCGGTCTTTGATGGCTTCTACGGTGCGCGGACTCACTTCCAGTTTCTGGGCGATTTCCTGAGCGGTAAACTCCATGCATATATATTTCATCACTTCCCGCTCGCGTTCACTGAGGGTAACTTCTGTATTCAGGTTAGGAATCACTTTGGTACGGGCATGTGATTTCTTCAGAAGGATCCGGTTCACAAAATTATTGAGATAATATCCCTTGCTAGAAACTTCCATGATAGCGCGTTTGATCTCCGAGGGGTCAGCGCTTTTTAACAGGTAGCCGTTGGCTCCGATCTCCATCATATGACTTACGAAGCGCTCATCCTCATACATGGTGAGTGCGATGATATGGATCTGGGGATATAATTTGGCGATGGTCTTGGTGGTTTAAATACCGTCTTTGAGAGGCATGCGCAGATCCATCAGGATCACATCCGGTTGTGATACCGGCAGACCGTCGAGCAGTTCCTGGCCGTTCTCCGCCTCCTGAACGAACTTGATATTGCTATAGGCCCGAAGAGAAAGGATCACTCCCTTCCGGAAAATTTTATGGTCGTCGGCAATGGCAACTTTGATCAAACCCATCAGTTATAATAATCTTCTGCAGCTAAAATTAAGCATTAATTGCTTTCGTTCACCGGCTTCAAATCATCTTCACGGTTCATTTCAATAGTGACCTTATAATAGGTCTGCGACATGTCTTTTTCAAAAAATATTTTACCCTGCAACACCTTCAGGCGGCTTTGGATATTTTTTAATCCGAGCCCGACATTACTCTTACCCAGTTTTTCAAAATCTGCCTGTGTTAATCCGCGGCCGTCGTGGTGCAGGCGGATAAAAAACCGGTTGCCGCTGGTATTCTGTGTAAGATGTATAAAACTGGCGTTGCTGTGTTTGAGGATATTATTGATCAGTTCCTGGATCACGCGGAAAATGATCAGTTCGTTTTCGGCCTTTAGTCTTTCGCGGTAATCATGAAAACG
>DASXNJ010000363.1:0-4914 GCA_036495145.1 Puia sp. | reverse complement strand
ACACCCACGATGGCATGTCCTTTCGTAAAATGGGGAATCACATTGCGCAATTTTGTGGCGCCTTCAAAAGAATAGAATTCATTGGCTCCTTCAGAGAGGCCCGGTGTTGCTGCCAGATCATAATCTGCACCCAGCGCAACCACTAATATATCCGCCTCATGAATTCCTTTATCTGTGGTTACTTTCCTTCCGACAGGATCAATGCTTGTGATCGTTTCCCGAAGAAAATGAATGCCTGCTTTCTTAATATTGCGGTAGGCAATTTTTACCGAATCGGGCAATACGCGGCCAAACATCACATCAAGCTTGGAAAAACCAAAATAAAAAGTATCGCTTTTATCTATCAACGTCAGATCGAGATCCCCACCCATGGCTTCAGATAAAATGGTGCTGAGTTCAAGTCCCCCAAAACCTGCACCTAGGACAATAACGCGTAGTTTCATATTTGTTGATTCATTCATTATTAAACTGCTGGATGGATCTGTTATTTTCTGTTCTCTCGTTGAACAGACCATTTGAATTATGACACAGGTATACGGATTACAAACTCAGCTCCTTCACCTTCATGGGTATTTACGGTCAGGTTACCTCCATGCGCCTTAATGATATCGTAACTCATACTCAGCCCAAGCCCCGTTCCCTGCCCTGGCGGCTTGGTAGTAAAAAACGGCTGAAAGATCTTATCGACTACTTTCGGAGGAATCCCTATCCCATTGTCTTTTATCCGGATCTCCCATTTATCTCCAATTAGTTTTGTTTGGATGTTTACAGTTGGCTCATACCCTTCGGGAACCTGTTTATTTTTCTCCGAAACAGCGTAAAATGCATTGTTATAAAGGTTCAAAAGTACACGGCCCATATCCTGTGGAACAACCGGCATTTTCCCGATGGACGGATCATATTCGGTTTGAAGTTTTGCATGAAAAGCTTTATCCTTTGCCTTCAAACCATGATATGCCAACCGCAGATATTCATCTGCGAGGACATTAATATCTGTAAGTTCTTTCTGGCCGGAACCGGATCGGGAATGTTGCAGCATGCCTTTTACGATCGCATCAGCTCTCTTGCCATGATGCAGGATTTTATCTTCATTATCGATGATGTCGGCTGCCATGCTTTTTGCCTGGCTTAAATGGCCCTTCTCGATTTCCTCTTTCATTTCGATCAGTAATTCTCTATTAATCTCCGAAAAGTTATTTACAAAATTCAGGGGATTTTGAATTTCATGTGCGATGCCTGCTGTGAGTTCTCCCAGTGATGCCATTTTTTCGGACTGAACCAATTGTGTTTGTGTCGCCTTCAGTTCATGCAATGCATTTTCCGCTTTGTTTCTTTGCTGGTCAACCTCCTTTTTTTGTTGTTCCAGCGCTTTATTTGCAATGAGCTTATTTCTGTTATTTCTGTACAATATAATGCTGATCAATAAAAATATGGCGGCAGTCGCTATTAAGATGTAGAACCTGACCTGGTTTGTAAATCTCTCCCGGGCCGTATCAATTTCTCTCTGAATATCCTTTTGACGCTGCCCTTCGTCAAAATTCAGCAGCTGAATCTGGGTAAGTTTCGACTGGTTAAAGATCGTGTCCTTTGCTCCCATAAAAAGCTTTGTATATTTCAAGGCGCTATCGGATTTACCAAGCGATTCATAAGACTGGGCAACCAGGTTTGCTGCATCAGTGGCATGTTCACCAAACTGATGGTCACGGCATAATTGTAAGGCTGCCTTTGCATAATAGATACCCGAATCCAACTGACCGGTATTCTTAAAAAACCCGGCATAAATATTATATAATCTCACCCGCAGCAGGGGAACGTTAAAATTCCTATCCTCTTCAATTCCCTGAATAAAGTATTCACGGGCCAGCTGAATCTTCCCAGTCCGGGCATAAACACTAGCCAGCGTAGATGCAGTAACAGAAACCTGAGCGTGTGCCCGTGGGGGATAATGCGCAGTTATATCATAGCCGTTTTGCGCGTAATAGAGTGCTGAATCCCATTTCTTCCAATTTAAATATATCAGTGCCAGATTTAAAAAAGGGCCGAAATTCATATTTCCGGATGCCGGTGTTATTCCGGCTTCTTCATACAATCTAATGGACTGACGGCATTGATTCCTGGCAATCGTATCATTACCATTTCGGCGGTTAATAAGTCCCATCAGGTTATAGCTCCTGGCCATATTTTCCCGACGGCCCACAGTAAATTTTTCTGCCACCCGCAGACTTCTCAAAGCCATTTCCAATGCCTTTCCATAATTGCTGGCAGTATTTAATACGAAAGCCAGTTTTGCATAACCTGCATAACTACCTATAGCATAGTTAATTTTCTCAGAGAGCTCAATACCCTGAGCAAAATAGAAAATCGAACTATCCTGGCGGATAAAGGTATAGTAATCACCGAGAGCGATGAATAATTTTACCCGGGATGTATCCTCTCCGGTTTTCTTTATCTGATTCACCAGACTATCAGCATAATTATCATTTACAAATGCAGATCCGATATCGGCCTGAGCGTAAATGCAAGTAATTCCCAGAACGACAAACAGCGTTAAGACGGATCTTTTCATGTAAATGAAGGTTAAAAAATATGATCGCCCCCCCTCTCCGATTCAATACTACTTTCTTACATCAAATTGTTTTCATATTTCTCCGGGGGCCGAAGAAACAGGTTTGGGCTAAATCGCTAATCTTTAGCGTAGAGTAACACTAATTTAGTAATTTAAGAGTAGATTCCGGGGAGTGAATGACATTAATTTATATGGAATCAAACCTGCTGACGAGTCACATATATCAAATCGCAGGAAACTGCATTCCATCTTCTAAATTCAACGGATGAAATCTTTTTTCTGTTTCTTATTATTCATTTCAGCATATGCTTACTCGTTAGGTCAAAACCCTTATCGGGACAGCCTGGAGAAACGACTGCAAAATGCCAGGAATGAAGATACATTCAGAGTGAAGGCCCTTAGCGCCATTGCAGAGTATTTTGGTTTTGTGCAAGCTGACAGTGGCTTGTTTTATGCCGCTCAGGTACTGGGCCTTTCGGAGAAATTAAAATTCTCTCTTGGAAAATATATGGGCTACAGAAGCATGTTCTTTGCTTATAATTGTAAGGGCAATTATCCAAAGGCTCTGGAAGCAGTTTTAAACATTCAAAAACTCGGCGGAGATCTCAAAGAAATAAAAAATTTCGTTGTCGTTCCATATTATTTTCTTGGATTACTGAACCTGGAAATGCGGGATTACCCAAGAGCGAAGGATTTTTTTTATTTAGATATTTCCAGTCAGCGGGAAGCGGGCCTGCCCCAGTTTGACGCCTATTTCGCATACTCCCAATTGGCAAATCTGTATACTGTCTTAAATCAGGATGATTCAGCGATGTGGTACGCAACCAGGGGATTCGAACTCGGATTGCACTCAAAAATAGATGTTCAAAGATTTTTTGCATTGGCGTGTGGTGCTCTCGGCACCGTTTATCAAAAGAAACAAAATTATAAACAGGCGGAATACTATTTCCGACGGGGTATTATTCAGAGTTTGCAACATTTTAATATTTATTTCCTGGCAAGAAATTATAATAATCTCGCTAGTCTTTTCTACAATATGAATCTGAAGGATTCCGCCTTGTTTTACGGCAAGATTTCACTTCGATTATGCCAGGATCATAATTATGGCGAATACACCCTCGATGCCAGCAGGATACTTGCAAAAGTATACGAATCAGAAAACAATGCGGACAGCACCCTGAAATACCTGAAAATCATGGTGGCCGCAAAAGATAGCGTATTCAACCAGTCCAAGGGGCAGCAATTCCAGCAATTTGCCTTCAATGAAATTCAGCGTCAAAAGCAAATCAGTGAAGCTGAAGAAAGAAACAGGAACAGAGCAAGGATCTATACATTAATGACCACACTTGGTATTTTCCTATTGCTGGCTTTTCTTCTTTACCGTAATAACAGGCAGAAACAAAAGGATAAAATAAAAATCGAAAAAGCGTATGAAGAACTAAAACTTACCCAGGCCCAGTTAATACAAAAAGAAAAAATGGCTTCGCTGGGAGAACTCACTGCCGGTATTGCGCATGAAATTCAAAATCCACTGAACTTTGTAAATAATTTTTCAGAAATCAACACGGAACTACTGGACGAAGCTGAACAGGAAATAAATAAGGGCAATCTGGAAAATTCCAAAGCCGTTCTTCGCGAAATCAGAGGAAACGACTTAAAAATTAATCAACACGGTAAAAGAGCAGACGCCATCATAAAAGGTATGTTACAACATAGCCGGAGCAATTCAGGTCAAAAAGAACTTACTGATATCAATGCATTGGCGGAGGAATATTTGAGACTGAGTTATCATGGGTTTCGCGCTAAAGAAAATTCTTTCAACGCCATCATTCATACCGAATTTGACAGACAAGTCCGCCGCATACAGGTCGTATCTTCGGACCTCGGGAGGGTTTTCCTCAATCTTTTTAATAACTCGTTCTATTCAATGAATGAAAAAAGAAAACAACATCTGCAAGATTACCAACCCGAGATTTTCGTTCACACAAAATTGACTGGCAACCAAATAGAAATAAGGTTGAAAGATAATGGTACTGGTATTGAGCAAAAACTGCTGGATAAAATATTTCAGCCCTTCTTCACAACCAAACCGACCGGACAGGGAACGGGTCTTGGATTATCATTAAGTTATGATATCATCAAAGCACACGGCGGAGAGATAAACGTCTTTTCAAAGGAAGCTGAGTCAACCGAATTTGTTATCCTGCTACCAGTTTAAAACCTTTCTATCAATCCTCTTGTTGTAAAATATTATAGAAAATCATTTACTCACGTCATCTTTGTAAAACAAAAAACGATACCAAATGGAATTAAGAAATAATAAAATTCTGATTACAGGCGGTGCCAGT
>DASXNJ010000362.1:0-27271 GCA_036495145.1 Puia sp. | reverse complement strand
GTGGCCGCACAACTTCCGAGTGCCTGGATAAACCGTAAAAAAATCAATGCCCCAATAGAATGCGAAGCAGCACAGCCAAGGGAAGCCAATATATAAACCGACAATCCGATATAAAGTGGTTTTTTTCTTCCAAAGCGATCGAGTAAGGGTCCATACAGTAATTGTCCCAAAGAGATGCCAATAAAGAATCCACTTAACGACAGGGACACTTCCGAAGCTGAGGTCGACAAATCCTCAGCGATTGCCGGAAACCCGGGCAGATACATATCGATGGAAAAAGGACTCAACGCAGTAAGACCGCCAAGTATCAGTATTAAAGAAACATACCTCGATCTTGTCATTCATTATTGATTTCATGGTTTCATGCCGCCAATCGTTCGATGATCTGCAAATATCGCACGAAGGAGTATGCAAAAAACATTTACAAATATTTAAATACATCCCAGGCAGCGTTCTGCAAAAAAAATAAAATTCAAATTTTTCCCATACCATTAACAGCGTTCTAAATGATTGTGAAAGTAAGAGTGTACCGCTGCCGGCTTTGATAAAATAAAATATTTTAGTCCATCCGTAAACGTTAAACCAAAACAGCATCATGAGAACCCACAAACCACAACTATTTTCCGTAATTGTTTTCTCAGCATTTATTTCCTGTACACCAAAAACCAATTTGTCGGATCAGAGCGGCAACTGGGCATTTGAAAATGAACTCGATGGTCCGGCGAGGAGCGAGGCTGTTTCTTTTGTGATTGACAATGAGATCTATATCGGAACAGGATGGAACGGACTCACCACGCGCTTCTCAGATTTCTGGAAATTTGATCAGATAAGTCGTTCCTGGATACAGATCACGAATATGCCCGGTATGTCAAGAAGTTCGGCCATCGCATTCAGTATCGGGCAAAAAGCCTTTGTGGGAACCGGTTTCGATGGAACTAGTATCCTAAGTGATTTTTATGAACTCGATACAGAAGGAAATGTTTGGACGAAAAAATCGGATTTTCCCGGCGGTAAACGTTATGAAGCCGTTGCCTTTTCGATTGGAAATTTGGGATATGCAGGCACCGGATTCGATGGTGATAACGCATTGAAAGATTTTTATCAATATGACCCCACAACTGACAAATGGACTGAGATTGGTTTTAGCGGAAATAAAAGATATGGCGCTACGGTGTTTACTTATCAAAACGCTGCATACCTGGTCACGGGCGTAAACAAGGAAACCATGCAAACGGATTTCTGGAAGTTTGATCCGGCCGCTTCATCGCATAAGTGGACGGAACTGCGAAAGATTTCTGACCTTAGTAACGAGTCTTACGACGATAATTATACAACCATAGTACGCTGGAACGCGGCGTCTTTTGTGATTCCACCATACGCCTATCTAAGTACAGGAGAAAATGTGGGGTACAATGCCAATACCTGGCGCTATGATTTTGTAAACGATATCTGGACAGCGAAAACAGCTTTTGAAAGCACTCCTGTTACCGGGGCCGTTGGTTACTCTTTAACAAGTACTACGGGTGGCGGAGGTTTTATTTCAACCGGACGGTCAGCTCTGGGCCCGATGGGGTCTTCCGATTTCGTATGGGAGTTCTTCCCGGAACAAAATGCGAACCCGAACGATAATAATTAAGTTCAATCAACGGGAGAGAGACATAGTTTCGGAAGGGTTTAACCGTTAATTCATCATCCCACGATGTATTGACCGGGTTTGATTTCTGATACGTAAACGGGTCTGAATACGATGCACCATAAAAACTTGTAGTACAAGAATGCATCGACGTGTCATGGTGATAGCGGTAGTAATCATTTTCATAGCCGGGATTTTTCAAATCAGAAACGGGGACGGTTTACAACGTCGAAAGTTGATGCCCTGGTATACATTTAAAAAAAAATCTACGGGAAAATATCCACCGGTGATTTTTTAATTCAGCACTTGAAAGTCATGGAAAGTATTTATATTAGTCCACATGCCACAGTCCCGTCAGCTCGCGTCCATTATGTTCACGGATATTGTCGGATATACAGCCCTGATGGGCAGCGATGAACAGAAGGCCTTTATCCTGTTAAAAAAAAACAGGGAATTGCAGAAGCCGCTGATAGAATCTTTTAACGGCAGATTCATAAAGGAACTGGGAGATGGTATCATGGCCAGTTTTAATTCGGTGTCCGACTCTGTTTATGCTGCAATAAAAATTCAGGAAACCTGTAAAGCATCCAACGACTTCCAGTTGCGCATTGGTATTCATCTCGGAGAAGTGGTTTTTGAAAACGATGATGTATTTGGTGATGGCGTAAATATCGCATCCAGGATACAGGCAATCACGGAACCTGGCTGCATCTATGTTTCTGAAACGGTCTCTGCCAATGTTTCGAATAAGAAGGGAATCTTCTCCCGGTTTATTAGGGAAGAAAGGTTGAAAAATGTGAGAGAACCTGTACGCATTTATGAATTGCTGGACAGTGACGGTAAAATTTCACCAGAAACATCTTCGCAATCCAAAGATAAAAACAGTATAGCCATTCTTCCGCTTATAAATATGAGCAACGATCCGGAGCAGGATTATTTCTGCGACGGCATCTCGGAAGAAATTATGAACGCACTCGGGCAATTGAATAACCTCCGTGTAGTCGCCCGTACGTCTGCATTTTCATTTAAAGGGAAAAATATCGACGTGCGCGAAATTGGCAGGGCTCTAAACGTGAGTACTATTTTGGAAGGCAGCGTACGCAAATCAGGGAAAAGATTAAAAATAGGTACCCAGCTGATCAGTGCATCCTCCGGATCCCTGCTCTGGTCAAATTTATATGACCGTGAATTAGAAGATATCTTTTCGATTCAGGAGGATATAGCCGGCTCCGTTGCCACTGCTATTAAAGGCGTTCTGACCCGCAAAGAGAGGGAAACGATCCGCCGTCCCGAAACCGTCGTGCAGGCTTATGAATATTTTCTAAAGGGCCGACAGCTTTTTCACGATCTGAAATTGCTAAGCGCCAGCGATATGTTCAAGAAGGCCATTACGCTGGATTCTGAGTACGCACTTGCTTATGCCGGACTCGCTGATGCTTTATCGTGGATATTTGAATGGGAGGGAGCCAATCCTTCTGTTCTGGCTGAGGCAGAACAAAATAGTATGAAAGCACTTACACTGGCACCCAACCTGGCGGAAAGTCATTCATCCAGAGGATACATTCTTGCTCTCGGGAAAAAATATGATGAAGCGCAGGGGGAATTTGAGGAAGCAATCCGCCTGAATTCAAACTGCTACGACGCTTATTATTTATATGGCCGGTCCAGTTTTGCAAGAGGCGATATGGAAAAATCAGCGGAAATGTTTTTGAAGGCTTCAGATGTCAGACAGGAGGATTACCAAAGCCTGATCCTGCTCGGTCAGTCTATGCGAGTGATGGGAAAAGACAATGTGGATGAAGTGCTCAGAAAAGGAATCAGCAGGGCCCGAAAGCAACTGGAATTGAATCCTTCTGATGTGAGAGCACTTTCACTGGGCTCCGGTACATTATATGATCTGGGCGAAAAACAGGAAGCATTTGAATGGATCGAAAGGGCTATCGAATTATTCCCCGACAATGCGGGAACTCTTTTTAATGGAGCCTGCCTCTATGCCAAAGCTGGTCACATAAATCAGGCACTTAATATGCTTGAGCATGCTTTTGCCAGAGGATATGGCAATAAAACCTGGATCGAAAAGGATCCGGATTATGATTCGCTCCGTAATGAACCAAGGTTTAAAGCCCTGTTGGGAAAATAAGTACAAACCGTAAAATGCTGAAATCGAACTCAATAAGTGTAAGACTTAATAAGCACTGCACTCACTCCCGTTGTGACAGCGCTGTCTTTAACCAGCCGGTTGGTGCTGTCAAAACTATAAAAATGGGTGGCTGTTACAGGTGTACCGCTGGAAGAGCTGGAGGCGGTTTTTATAAAGTATTTGGATTGCGGGTAAAATGTCTGACCCATAGTTAGTGTATTGGGCAGGTCTGTATAATATGTATAACTGGTTGAATTGCCATTGCTGGTAGACTCTGTTATCGCATTCCCGAGATTGTCGTAAGTATAATCGGTTGTATGATCGAGTGCCGGTCCGGAGGAAGAGTAATTGTAATTTTTTATCTGCAGAATTTGTTTGTTTGAATTGTAAATATATTTTTCTGTAGAAGTATCCTGGGTGTCATTATACTGAAACGTGCTGTCTATGGTTCCTGATGCATTGAGCCATAAAATTTCATGTACGCCCAATACATTGGAGTTGTACAGATCCATAGTTAGGGAAGTATTGGAAGAATATGTATAAACAAATTTCACAATGGCCGGCTCGGGTATGGCCGTCATGCTGGTGATCCGGTTATTACCATCGTACGTGAGGTTATAAGTTGTGAGGGAATTAAATCCGGTCGACCGGATATCCTCGGTATAAGTCTTGGGTAATGAAGCGCTTACGGTAGAAGGTGTATCGTTGCTTTTTTTGCAGGCTATGAATAAAAATGCAAAAAGGATCGCAGGTAAAAGGGTTTTTTTCATCTTGGGTTGTTTTTCTTAAGATCTGGAAATGGATCTAAAAAGAAAAATAATCATAAATCCGGAAATATCCTACCAGCCCGATGAATATTGGTTTATATCAATTCTCTCAAGGCTGTGAAACCGTCCGATTATCAGAAAAGTAATCTCCGGAATCTGATTTTGTTATTACCTCTATCAGCAATGAGGCATATTCAGAAGGAATGATGTTGATATAGGTAAGGCGGGCTTTTTTATCCGACACAGTGAGTTCTATTTTGCCCGATAGGCTGTATTTCCTGATAGCAGGTTGCAGAATTTTTTGAATTTCACGCATGAGTAATTTCACTCCAGGTTCCGCATTCGGGATATTAAATTCACTGATATTGCCATGTGCAAATTCAATTGAGGGTTTTAATACTTCCATGGTCTACATTGGCCGCCTTATATAACCGCCGAGTAAATTTAATAAATTCCGCTTTTTACGACCATCAGGTCAATTAAGCCCGTCGAATGATCCGAATCATTACTAAACCTCTGTTAATATCCCGCATGTAGAATAAAACTGCCAGTTGTGGTTTGTGAATCCCGCATAGGGCCGGCCGGATCGCATCAAAATACATCAGGTGCCTGGCAACATAATTGAAGTCATATTCATTATAAATCTTCTATTATGCCATACTATCAAACATCAAAATCGTCTATAGCAGAACCGGTTAATATTTATTATGAAGACAGCACACGCGGTAAGCCGGTTATTTTTATTCATGGCTGGCCACTGGATTCACAAATGTGGGAGTATCAGATAAATGAACTGGCTGGCAAAGGAATCCGCTGCATCACCTACGACCGGCGTGGATTTGGGAGATCCGACCGGCCACGTCACGGATATGACTATAATATATTGGCAGCAGATCTGAAATCGCTGATCGAGGAATTGAACGTTGACAAGGTAAGCCTGGTGGGATTCTCCATGGGAGGCGGGGAAGTGGCCAGGTATATCGGCCGCTATGGAACAAATAAAATTGACAAAGTCGTACTGATCGGTTCCGTTACGCCCTATATGTTACATGCTGGCGATAATACGGATGGCCTTCCACAATCACAATTTGATGAAATGGAACAAAAGATCAAAGAGGACAGGGCCAGTTCTGGAATAGGTTTTGTAAAAATGTTTTACGGCGTGGGACTGCTCAGCAAACCTGTGAGTCAGGCATTTCTCGACTGGAACCAGTCAGTACTTATGCAGGCATCACCGCATGCAACTCGTGAATGCCTGAAATCTTTTTCCACTACCGACTTCAGGGATGATCTGGAAAAGATAAATGTTCCCACCCTGATTATTCATGGTGACAGCGACAAAAATGTTCCTATAGAAATCAGCGGAAGGAAAACATCAGGTCTGGTCCCCGGTGCTGTATTCAAGATATATGCTGGCGAACCCCATGGCTTATTTTATACCCAAAAAGATTCGTTGAATGATCACCTGCTGGAATTTATACTGGAAGGCCACGCAGACGACACTATCCTGGATAAAACCTATGAGGAAGAACCATTTCAGGATCCTTTGAGAATGCCGAATACAGGGTTGATCTAGAAAATGAAAATAATGCAGAGACCGGAGATGAAAGAAACGATAATCTTTCAGAACGATGACCGGCCGGATCTTCGTTGTCGAATCGTGTAACTTTATAAAAGCTCCGGACTTGTCAAATTCTTCTGATCAACGCCCGCATCCGCTGGTTACCATAGTCATTCCTACTTACAACCGGATTGATCTGGTTCAACAAGCCATTGCGTCAGTTATTGCGCAAACATATTCAAATTGGGAATTGATTGTAGTAGATGATGGTTCAGATGATGGTACATCTGAAGCAATCAGTTCATTGAATGATCCCCGTGTCAGATTATTGAATCTGAAACATAAGGGGAATATTGCATTACTACGAAACACAGGCGTTAAACATGGATCCGGCGAATGGCTGGCATTTCTGGATTCTGACGATATATGGATTCCTCAAAAGCTGGAGATACAAATATTTCAGGTACTTCGGGAAGGGAAGCGTTGGAGCTATGGAGGCTATGAGTTGATGAACCAGGACCTGCACGGTATTCCCGATAAGGCAGGCAAATTTATTCCGATGTCTGGATGGATCATAAAAGAAGTACTTACGACAGATGCTTCTGTAACCATCGGTACATTAATGCTTGAGCGATCTCTTTTTGAAGAAACAGGAGGCTTCAATGAAGATGCAGAACTTTTATTCCGCGAAGATTACGAACTGTTTATCAGGTTGGCTTTAAAGGCTGAAACATGGGCTATTCCGGAATTGCTTGTACGTATCAGAGAACACAGCGGGCGTGTTACCAATGCATTCGAATATGGCAATGAACGTACAGCCGCAGTATATGAATATTTTCTTCGAACAAATCCGGGCCGGCAATTAGCGAAAATAGCGAACCGCCGTATGTCAGGGGCGCTTGCTGAATCTGCAGTTGCAAGAATAAGGAGAAAAGAATACCTCAGGGCAGCCGGAAGATTGTGGAAGGCATTTTTGCATGGAGCGAATGGGCGGCAGTTACTTTCGGTTGTAAAACGTGGATTTACGATTCCTTCTCAACACCGCGCATCTTCCTGAATTTTAATGCAGCATAATCAATTCCGCATTGAAAAATACGGTAATTAAATTTCTTAAGATATTGAATAATTTCTTTGAGTTCAAATTGAGTCATCCATTCTCCTTCAAAAAACACCAATCTGATATTATGTTCCGCAAAATTTATTGATCTGAGGATTTTATAATCAAATCCTTCTGTGTCGGTATGCAAAAGATCGATGTTTCGGAATTTATTCTTTTTTAGAAGTTCATCAAAGGTAATGACTGGTAAAAGTCCCGTAGTTATTCTTTTGTCAAGTTCTTTTCCGTAACTAATATTTTTTATAAATGTTCCCCTGTCAAAAGATCCAATCTGATCATACCATCCAGGCTCTTGCTCAGTGATATTATTTAATCTGTAAAATGGCATGTCACCTGCTTCGGGCCCGATTCCGATATTCTCGAAAATCAGCCCATCAGCCTGCCTGTAGTTATTTAAAAGTTTTTTAAAATTGGCCGGGTCCGGTTCAACCAGAATCCCTTTCCAGTTATTTTTCCTGATGTATGAATAAAAGGGATCATTTTTTTTCCCATCATTGGATCCTATCTGAACAAAGGTTTTAATATTGGATTCACCGGCTATTTTAATAATTCCATCAATCGGAATATTTAAAATCGTCTCCGGTGAGAATAAAGTTTTGACGGCATATTTTAATCTTCTGAAAAATAACATCATTTACTTCTTTTGGATATCCGAAGAAAAGTATCCATCTTTTTTAAAAACATCACTAATCATGTCGGCGATAATCTGGTAGCCTTTATCAGATGGATGCAAACCGTCGTAAGTGAATCCAATCGCATCAACCGGATATGGATAATCATCTACGCCCGGGTGAAAGGGAATACCTATGTATTCGGGATATGAATAATTACGATATAAACCCGTGGACTCATCCTTCAGTCTTTTAAATTTCACCACATTTTCCACTGTTATACCACTTTGGTAATAGAGATCGATGACATAAAAGTGTTCATATTCACCAATCTCCTTCACGGCATCAGCAAACTGGGCAAGTTCCTGTCCGTCTTTGGATTTGTAACAACCGTATGCATTATTGTGAGCGTCTGCTATATACACAAAATCACTCCGCTGCATAGGCGTTATCAGAATTATACGGGCCTGCGGATTTAGACTTCTGATTTTGTTGATGATGATTCGATAGGCGCCGAATGTGGTTTGGATACCGGTAGAATTTTTATAATCTTCCATCGAACCAAGCGGCAAACCCGACCACCAGTCATTCGTACCCAGAAAAACAGAATACACATCAGATTTTTTCAGCCCGAGATTTTCAATTTCTTTCGCGATGCCCACTGCTGTCCATCCATTATGCCCCTGGTTAATGTATTTGATATTGGGATGACGGGCTGCTATGACAGTCATATATCCATTGGTTATTCGGTTACCTGTTTCATCATGATGATCATTCAGATAAGTGATCGAGTCACCGATAGCCGTCCAACGTATTTTATCCGGAGTACAGGCGGTCAGATGGCATAATAGCACAACTGCTATTAATTTAGATTTCATACCAGACAGAATTTATCACAATGGATAAATGAAAAATGTCTAATATCGGGCAAACCGTGAACGCTACTCAAGTGATTCTGATTTTAAATATACATATTAGCCTGTTGAAGACAAACAAAACAGGATTGAGACTATGTCTTGAATGATCTTTCTTATTAAAAACTTTAAAATGGCTATTTCCTTTCCAATACAGATCCCTGCAGGTACCTCAGTCTGGTGAATGATTCAATTTCTTTAAAACCGGATTCAAGCCATTGTTGTTTACATTGAGGATTGGCGTATAGAATTTTCAAGGGACGGTTTTTCCGTTCAAGGCTTTCAAATACTTTTTGAATAAATTCTTCCATAACCACAGCATCAAAAGGATTAAATAGAAATATAACACCCACTGTATCCGGAACGCGATAATGACGGGCATCTAAACATTCGATGTTAATGGATATATCCGGATACTTTATTTTTATTCCCCTGCAAACCTGAACGGCTGTATCGCATAACTTCTTGCAAATATCTATACCAATGAGATCTGTAAAACCGTAGGCAGCCCCCATTGCCAGTAAACGGCCTTTGCCACATCCTACATCCAAAAGTGTCGAAGAAAAATCAGCGGGCTGCAAATAATTGAACAATCGGCTCGAAGTGTAATAATTCAGCGGCTCGTATATACTGACATGCATACGGTCTTCGGCTGAAACGGCACCCCATAGATTATCATGACCAATGGTGCGGATGCCATATTTCTTCTCGCCGCTGATTTCGTGTCGAATGATAAAATGTGCGAGGCGGAATCCCCAATACCATTCGAGATAAAAAAAATACAATAGATACCGCATCATTCAATTTTTATTTTGAGTGATCGCAGGGTAATTCGGGGTATTCTACAAATGGTTTGTGCACTGAATCAGAGCGCGGCGGGGTCAATATAAAGTTATATTATTTCGTGAAAACCAGCTGATATTTATTGACTCAATCAGACCAGGCAACCGGATTTTGGTGCCTTGGGAGACGATTAATTTTGCGTATGCCGGGATAGAAAATCCTCCATGAGTTTCCATGTCATTCTGGTGGCCCCGGCATTGTAATTTTTCCCGTTCAAAAAAAACGGTTGGGCATAGCCATAATCAGCGCCCGGATATAATAACGGCATAATTACTTTCTGTTAGAACCGTAAATCTGGTCTTATAAAAGTTCTTCTTAAAAATCAGGAGAGTTTCATAGGCATAAAATCAAATCCCCGGTTTATGTATACAGTTCGCGGGAATTGTATTCGACATTTTGTATTTTCAGGACTATTTTCATCATACCATCACGTGTTTTTTATAAAAATGAGAAAATGAAGAATATAGTAAGGTCTTTTCAAATTGTTCTTATCGCATTCGTGAGCATAACGGGTATACAGGCACAGAATAAACCGGCAGCCCCAAAAGCAACAGGTGCGGTTCCCATTATCGACAGGGACATTTTTTTGGGCAACCCGGAAATTGCAGGTGGACAGATTAGCCCCAATGGGAAATTCATCTCATTTTTAAAGCCATATAATGGTGTACTGAATATCTTCGTAAAAAAAACAGAAGAGCCCTTTGAAAAGGCAAAACAACTAACAGCCAATGAACGTCCGGTGGGTGGCTATTTCTGGAGCCACGACAGCAAATATATTTTGTATCTGAAGGATAAGGGAGGTGACGAGAATTTCAATATATATGCGGTTAACCCGGCAGATGAGGCTGTAAAAGCGACTGGAATTCCTGCAGCCCGTAACCTCACACCTAATGACAAGGTCAGGGCAGCAATATATGCTGTGAGTAAGAAGAACCCCGACGTTCTCATCATCGGTTTGAATGACCGCGACCCGAAATGGCACGATCTCTATCAGATGAATATTTCTACAGGAAAGCTTGTCAAATTGCGGGAGAATAATGACCGTATCACAAACTGGGTATTCGACTGGGCCGAAACGCCGAGACTGGCCGTGCGTACACCTGAGGACGGGAGCACGGAGATATTACATATAGATGCTCAGGGGAATTTAAAAAAAATATACGAGGTGGGCCCGCTGGAGAATGCAGGTGTGAATGCATTCACATCCGACAACAAGAAAGCATATATCAGTTCTAACAAGGGAACCAATTTTGTGCAACTGCTCCTGATGGATCCGGTAACCGGAACAACAACCTTCGTTGAAAAAGATCCGCTGAATCGGGTGGATCTCGAAGACGCGGACTTTAGCGATGTAACCCACAAACTTCAGTATACTACTTATTACGACGATCGTCTGCGCATTTACTTTGATGATAAAAAACTGGAAGCAGATTATAATATTCTTCATAAGAAATTTCCCGGCAGACAACTTGCCTGGAGCAGCAGCACAAGTGATGAACAGAAAATATTGATCACAGCCACCAGCGATGTGCACGTGCCGGAAGTCTACTTGTTCGACAGGGTCAGTAAGAAATTGATTTTTCAATATACATTCCGGTCCAAATTAAAAGCCTTCGAAACCTATCTGAATCCGATGCAATCGATCCGCTATAAAAGCAGCGACGGTCTTGAGATCCAGGCTTATCTGACTGTTCCAAAACAAACTGATGGCAAGCCTATGCCGTTGCTCGTATTTCCGCATGGCGGTCCCTGGGCACGCGATTACTGGGGACTGAATGGCTACGCACAGCTGATGGCCAATCGTGGGTTCATCGTTTTGGCTCCCAATTTTAGAGGAAGCACCGGCTTCGGCAAGAATTTTCTCGATGCCGGCAATCTGCAATGGGGAAAACTGATGCAGGACGACATCACGTGGGGTGTGAAATACCTGATTGCAAAAGGAATGGTGGATCCGAAAAGAGTAGCGATTATGGGTGGTAGTTATGGCGGGTATGCTGTACTGGCCGGGCTGACTTTTACGCCCGATCTATATACAGCAGGAGTCGATATCGTAGGCCCGAGCAATTTATTTACACTCATGGCCAGTATCCCCCCTTATTGGGAAGCAGGCAGAAAAATATTTGCCCTGAGAATGGGTGATCAGAGCACCGAAGAAGGAAAAAAGATTTTGCACGATGCCAGTCCCCTCTTCAGTGTCGATAAAATAAAAGCACCGCTGCTGATTGTACAGGGGGCCAATGACCCACGCGTAAATAAAGGAGAGAGCGACCAGATAGTAATTGCTTTGCGTGATAAAGGCGCACAGGTGGATTACATTCTGGCAGACGATGAAGGACACGGATTTGCAAAACCCGTAAATAATCTGGGTATGGTAGCAGCCTCTGAAAAATTCCTGGCCAAATATTGCGGCACCCGTTACCAGGAAACCATGGCAGACGATGTGGCCAAAAGATTAAAAGAAAATACCGTTGACATTAGTAAAGTAGTGCTTGCAAAAAAAAGTACTGTGACTTTGTTGAAAGCGCTGCCCGCTCTTTCCGGTGATCTGTCGGCCGGTCGCTACAATTATACTGGCGATCTGCAGGTTCAGGGACAAAAATTACCCGTTGCGATGGCACGCACCATTGTTCAGAACGGCGCCAACTGGGATATATCAGACAGCGTAATGGTAATGGGTCAGGCTTTCACGGCAATGTCAACTTTTATTCAGGGCAGCCTATTGGGTGTGAAACAGGTAGCCGTACAGGGTCCGGTAAAAACTACTATAGACTACCACGCCGATTCCGTAATCGTTTTCGTGGATATGAGTGGTAAGATAACGAGCAAAACTTTACAGCCTGATGGACTTTGTTTGAATGACGGTGCCGGAGAGGATATGATTCTGGCCCGCTTCCCGTTGACAGCAGGATATACAACGGCTTTTTATGTGGCTGACGGACAAACCCAGAAACTGAAAAAAATAATACTCACGGTTACCGGAAATGAAATGATTGGTTCGGTAAATACGGTCGTTGTAAAACAGGTAAACGATGAGAATGATAAAGATGTAACCGTATATTATATCGATCCGGCAAAAAAGATTGCACTGAAAACGGAACAGGTCATTCCATCGATGATGAATGCAAAACTGACGATGTTGTTACAGTAGTATCAGGCAATGAGAAAACCATTGGACGGAAATAAACTTTAGTTTCAATTTGTTTTCATGAATAATATTCCATTTAAAAAGTAGTCTCAAAAATTGCAAAGGCGACAATTCATTCAGCTTTCGGCAATGGGCAGCGCAGCGATCGGGTTTACCGGGATCGGCTGTAGCCATCGGCATACAGTTTCCTACGATTTGCTGGGAAAGCCTGAAGAACTCGCGCAGATTTGTGAACTGAAAACTTTAAAAGAAATCGGGATGGCTTACCGCCTGCAGGCACCATCAGAAATGGACTCGGAGAAACTGGCGACGCTATTGTTGACTGACTCTGCCGGACATCCTGTTTCATCCACTTCAGATAATGTATTTGTTCAGTCCCTGATGAACAGGAAAATAATCCAGGATTTTGAAAGGGGTAATATCGTCATCGTAGAGGGTTGGGTTCTTGCTTTAACTGAAGCCCGTCAGTGTGCCCTGCTTTTTGTAAACAATCCATAAAGGCATCCCATGCACACTGACGGTAGACAACTGGAAAATAATTCACTGATTGAAGGAGATATATGCATCGTAGGTGCCGGTGCAGCAGGCATCAGTTTGGCCCTCGATTGGGATAACACAAAATACAAAGTGATTCTGCTGGAGGGCGGTGGATTTAAATATGATCAAAGAATACAGGAACTGTATGCAGGAAAAACCACGGGCCAACCTTACTTTCCGCTGATGTCCAGCCGCCTTCACTATTTTGGGGGTACAACAGGTCACTGGGCAGGTTTTTGTTCCCCAATGGATCCGGTTGATTTTGCAAAAAGAAATTGGGTAGAACATAGCGGCTGGCCGATTGGCAAAGAAGATCTGGATCCTTATTATGAACGGGCTCAAAAAAAACTGGAGCTCGGGCCATATAATTATGATATGGCCTTCTGGCAGAAAGAGGATCCTGCGCTGCTGCCACTGGTTAAAAATAATTCGGTCCTCTGGAATAAAATGTGGCAATTCAGTCCGCCGACCCGGTTTGGCACGAAGTATAAAAAAAATATTGTTGAGTCGCACAATATCCACCTGTATACATATGCCAATCTTATAAATATCATTGTCAATGAAACTGGTTCAACAGTTACTGAAATGGTAGTAAAGAATTTTGAAGGAAAACAGCACCGGGTAAGGGCGAAGAAATTTATTCTTGCCTGCTGTGCCATTCAGAATGCGAGATTATTACTGGCGTCGAACCATCAATCACCGAAAGGTCTGGGCAATCAGAACGATCTCGTGGGCCGTTATTTTATGGAACACCTGGAGATCAAGTCTGCCCAGCTTTGGCTTTTCAAACCCTCTCCATTGAAATTATATGCATTCAATTTTGGAGTCACAAAAGCGAGGGCTGAACTAGCCATTCATTCAAAAAAGCAGGAAGAGTTTCAGATTTTAAATGGTACGGTTTCTCTGACGCCATTGGAAGTGGCAAAAAAAATAAAGCCCGCCATAGAACGTTGGAATCAGGAAGATCCGAGAAAAAGCGGAGACCGTTTTTTCGGAGGATACAGTGCCGCCGGCAAATACGTACACATACCCGCGTCGGGTACAAATAGTTATCAGTGTTTCACACGGATTGAACAGGCTCCCAATCCTTCTTCGAGAGTAACCCTGGATACCGAAAAAGATGGATTGGGTGTACCACGGGCCACATTACATTGGGAACTAACTTCCTTTGAAAAAAAAAGCATCCGGAAAATACATGAACTGATCGGAGAAGAAATTGGCCGCGCCGGAATGGGTCGGTTGAAATTGTTGGATTATCTGGTAGATAAAAACGACAACACATGGCCGGATTTTACGGGCGGTGGCTGGCACCATATGGGCACAACCCGTATGAGTAATGATCCCAAACAGGGCATAGTGGATTCAAATTGTAAAGTACACGGGATCTCTAATCTGTATATGGCAGGCTCATCCTGTTTCACAACGGCGGGTGCCCCCAATCCAACACTTACCCTGGTGGCACTAACCCTAAGGCTGTCAGATCATGTAAAAAAATTGTTGCAGAATACTTATTGAAATGATTTATTATTCATTTCCAGGCAGTTTAAATTTATCTTCAACGACTGTCATTTATCCTGCTGACATTTTTTGAACCTTAAAAAAACTCCAATGAAAAAGTTTTATTTCCCGATCGTTTTGACCATTTTTTTTGGATTAACGAGCCATATCACGGTTGCGCAGGACAGGGAGACGGAAATTCGTTTTATTGAAAATGTTGAGGGAGAAGCCTGGGTAAAAAAGGACAGCGCGACACTTTTTAAATTGTTTTCGCCAGAACTGGTGGTCAATTCACCATTAAACAAAGTAGTAAATCTTGAAATCCTAAAAATGCTCATGAGAGCAGGTAAGGTCGATATTTCTTCCAGCGAAAAGCAAATCGAAAAAGTCAGTTTTATAAATGATATGGCGGTGGTGATGGGGAATGATGTTGTAAAACCTCAGGGCGCGATGGACAACGCAGGAAAAACGGTAACCAGAAGATATACCGATATCTGGATTAAAGACAGTACGGGTTGGCGCCTGACCATCAGACAGGCAACTATTATTTCAGTTTTATAGATTTTGTCGGATCAGGATCTGTCGCTAAGAATAAAACGATATTTTTATTCCGCCATTTAGTAAAGCATGAAACGCATATCGCTGCATTTTCTTCTCATGATGATCCTTTTTTTCACTGCGCAAGCACAAAAAAAAGAACCCGGTCTTGCGTTGTCAAAAATAGAAGGACAGAAGCCGAGAAATGTCATCTTTATTTTAACGGATGATCACCGCTACGATTTTATGGGTTTTACAGGACGAATACCCTGGCTGAAAACCCCTGCTATGGATAAGTTATATCGTGAAGGTGCCTGGTTTAAGAATGCATTTGTAACAACATCTCTTTGCTCTCCCAGTCGCGCGTCGATACTCACCGGATCCTATTCTCATGTGCATACCATCGTTGATAATGAAGCTCCAGAGCCACCGGGTCTGATCTATTTCCCTCAATACCTGCAAAAGGCAGGTTATCAAACTTCGTTCTTTGGCAAATGGCATATGGGTAATGAAGACGATAAACCCCGCCCCGGTTTCGATCATTGGGAAAGTTTTAAGGGACAGGGTGTTTATTATAATCCTGAACTGAATATTGATGGGAAAGAAGTTGCTTACAAAGACAGCACTTACATTACTGATCTGTTAACGGCACATGCGCTCAGCTGGTTAAAAAACCGGGATAAATCAAAACCTTTCTTTTTATACCTCTCGCATAAAGCGGTACACGCGCCTTTCGAGCCGGCCCGCCGTCACCGGGGCCAATATAAAAATCAGGAATATATATTACCGCCTACCTATTTTCAAACTCTCGACGATGACTATAAAAAGCTGGGCTGGCCCGAATGGGTGAAACAGCAGCGTTACAGTTGGCACGGCGTCGATTATATGTATCATACCCATATAACCATTGATGAACTGGTGCGAACATATTGCGAAACACTATTGGCTGTCGACGAAAGTATTGCTGAGCTCATGGACTATCTGAAACAGGAGGGGCTTGACAGGAACACACTCGTCATTTATATGGGCGACAATGGCTTCGCATTTGGCGAACATGGTTTGATTGATAAACGCACATTTTATGAAGAATCGGCTAAAGTGCCGCTTCTGGTGCATTGTCCGGAACTATTCAGCGGCGGACAAACCATCAACAAAATGGTACAGAATATTGATATTGCGCCAACCATATTGCAGAGTGCTGGATTGATAAAACCTGCCGCCATGCCCGGGAAATCTTTTATTCCATTGCTGAAGGGTGACTCTGCTGTTTGGAGAGATAAAATTTTCTATGAATATTTTTGGGAATATGACTTCCCGATGACGCCGACAACCTATGGTGTGCGGACGGATAAATACAAATACATCCATTACATGGGTGTTTGGGACACCAATGAATTATATGATCTCGAAAAAGATCCGAATGAAACAACCAATCTGATCGCCCGGCCCGAATATTCGGACACCGTAAAAAAACTCGCAGGTTATTTATTTGACTGGCTTGAACAGACAGGAGGAATGCAGATGCCGCTGAAACGAACCATCAAACATCCTTCAGGCGATTACCGCCATCCGAATAATTACTAATATTATGAGGTATCAGGTTTATGTTGTGGAGTTGTCAAAACGTGTGTTTACAGAAAATGCAAAATTCCGAAATGCCAATCCACAGTTTAATGGAGTACTCGAATGTCTTTATGTTGGCATGACCAGCAAAACACCCACAGAACGACTTGAACAGCACAAGACCGGTTATGTAAATAAAAAAGGTCACAAGCTGTCTGCCAATATCGTGCAGAAATACGGTATATATTTGCGGCCCAGTTTGTACGATCATATCAATCTGAAGCCGATGACAAGACAACAGGCTTTAATAATGGAAGAAAAACTCGCGCTGGATTTGAGAAGGAAGGGGTATGCAGTCTGGTTCAACTGAATTTGAAACGGATCAAATTATTTTTTTCAGGAGAACGGATAGCCATGATTTTTGCGTAAACAGGTTCAATATTTTCCAGATAGAGCTTATTGAAAGATCGGTTGTATTTTAGTTCATTCTGATCATGGGCTACGATCAGATCAGATCGGAGTTTCGGAGAAAAATATCTGCTTCAATAGAACCGAATCCCTGATCATAGGCCATCCAACAGGGAATCTGTTGTTCATAGTCGTTATGCGAATGGGCATTTTCAGTCGTATAGTAAATGGTCTGGCCACAGACAATGGAAGCAAACAGCCAGACAGGCATAAAGAGAATGATACGATTTATCATGACAGATGTCCCCGTGAACGCACAAATTACTATACGATTATCATTAAGTTATTTGGTGAATTAAATAGAAAGAGTGTTAATTTTATAAACTCTTATATATACCCGCCCCCTACCAGAATAAATCAATTTTTTTACCATCTTAAAATAATTCTTTATGAGAAAATTATTGTTCTTATTCAGCGCCTTCCTGATTTCTTCCTTTACAATGTTGAGCCCTACGCTTTCTGACAAAGAAAGAAAAGACGCCACTGATTTATTATCCAAAACGGAACAGGGCGTTTTTAATTCGCTGAAAGGATTGAGTGACACACAGCTGAACTTCAAACCGGCGCCCGACAAATGGAGCATTTCAGAATGTGTGAAACATATCGCTACAACAGAATTGGCCCTTTGGCAAACGACCGATGCAGCCATCAAACAACCTGCCGATGCAGCAAAACGCAGCGCGGTAAAAGTTACTGATGACCAGGTGGTACAAATGATCGAAAGCAGGGTGCAGAAGATAAAGACGGCACCACAGCTGGAACCACAGAATAGTCCTTTAAAGTCTTGTCCGGATGCATTGTCTTCTTTTTATGACAGCAGGAAAATGCTGGCGGAATTTGTTGCAACCACGAGCGATGATTTGAGAAATCATATCGTAACGCTTCCTTTTGGTTCTTTCGATTCTTATCAGATGATTCTGTTTATTGCTGCACACAGTAACCGTCACACTCAACAGATTGAGGAGGTAAAAGCAGATCCCAATTTCCCAAAAAATTAAAAACGCGCATAGAATAGCATCGACCCAATTACTGAAATCCGGAAAAAAAACTTATCTTATAAGTGAAATTAGGAATCATCATGCCGGATGATCAGCACAGAATCAGTGAATTCAAGAAAGTGTTACGGCGATATGCGGACGAAGGAGTAGTCGATCTGGACAAAAATTACCTCTACAAATTTAATGTTCAGATTCACCGGCTCGAAGACGTGTTACGTAATTCAAAGAGGAATGAACCACCCAACCGTTGGTCCTATCATCGTATAGGCCTGGTTACGGAAGGAGGGGGTGATATAAAAACAGGAATATTCCGTTTTAAAGCGAAGAAAAATACGATGGCCGTTGTGCCTTCGCGGGTAATTTCTTCGAGCAGCAACTGGGAGGCAGATACCCGGGGTTTTGTTCTCCTGTTTAATATAGAATTCTTTTTGGAAAACAATTTTTCCCATCAGATCGTCGGAAATAAAAAAATGTTGACTGCATCTGTCCAACCCTTTGTAAATCTCACAGATGAACTGACAGAAGAAGTAAGTCGAATTTTTGAAAGCATTCTGCTGGAGAAAAAGCAACCGGAGCCTGTAAACAACGAATTGATTGCTATAAAAATAGTAGAACTCCTAATTCTCGGAGAACGGTTATTTGAACAGGATCAGCAACTGGAAGCAAACCAGCCGTTAATAGATGATATCAAACGATTTGTTGATATGCTTGATCAGTATTTTACCAGTGAACATTCTGTTAAATTTTATGCTGAACAGTTATCCATGCATCCGAATAACCTGAATGCACTGATAAAAAAACATACCGGATTATCTGCCAAGGAATCTATTCAGAACAGGATTTTACTCGAAATAAAACACCTTCTTCATTCAACAAAACTATCCATCAAACAGATTTCCGAACAGATGGGCTTCAGGGACCCGAATTATTTCACAACCTTCTTTAAGCGGGCAGAAAAACTCACCCCTGGAAATTATAGGTCGTCTTTTGATTGAAAATCAAAGGAGATTCGTTGATTTACGAAGATTTTTTTTGGATAAGTGTAAGACCTTTGCAGCTTCATAATGAAGCCAATTACAATAATTTTTGTTGATGACCATCCTCTGATCAGAAAAGCATGGGCATTTATTCTAAAACATGATCCGCGTTTCAAATTAATCGCATCCTGTGAGAGTGGAGAAGAGGCGATTGAAAAATCAAAACAGCTCTGTCCGGATGTCGTGATCATGGATATTCGCCTGAGAGGAATCAGTGGAATAGAAGCCACCCGTTTAATTCGTAAAAATTGCCCCGGCACACAAATTATTGGTTTGTCATTTCATAGCCAGCCTCACCATGCTCAGGAAATCATCGAAAACGGAGCTATGGGTTATTTGACCAAGCTCTCAAATCCGGAGGAAATTTTTAAAGCCATCCTCGAGGTTCAGCAGGGAAAAAGTTATGTCTGCCAGGAGATGGAAGGCAGGTTGGTGATTGCCCCGTTTTAAGTCCATTATCTGCGAAAATAATTCCCGGTCGGTTTACTGACCGGGTTTTTTTACCCAGCTATTTGGTATCATACAATGCCTCAGATCATTTAGTTGTCAATATAATCACCGATGAAAAATGCTTTCTTGTTCGGATGGGCATAAGAATTTCCTTTCAGAGAATAACTCATCTTATTAAGTAATTCTTCCAGTTTATCCGCGTGGCCGTGAATGTCACCTGTAAAATCTTATATAAATATTATTTAGATCCATTTTCATTTTCAAACAAAGTAGAGGTTTCGAACAAGGTGAATTGCATTCCCGAAGGGTCCTGTAAACGCTTTACTTTACTCCAGGGAGCTTGTTTAGTTTCTGCAAGGGCGATCGCACCGCCTGTGATGAATCTTTCTGAGACATCTTCTATATTTTCTCCAATATTCAGGGCCAGTCTGACCGGGCCCGCTATCCGCTTACCAACTTCAATTTCATTGATTCTGGCGGCATCTTTATTGTCAATCAGTTCAAGAGATGCCTTTCCAGCCTCCAGTATGATTCCATTGCCACTGGCGTCATGCCATTCCTTGGAAGTTTGTAAGCCCGCCACATCACGATAGAATTTTATTATCTCGTCCAGGTTATCTACTGTAAGGACGATGCGTAATTCTTTTACTTTCATCGATTAAACTGTTTAGGTAATATATATTAAAATCCGCTTTCAATCTTCCTAAGTTAATACGTTTGGCCTGAAGGCGAACACTCGCCTGTAACCGGATATCATCCAAATGAGAAAATGATGAAAAGGCATCATCAGTCAGAATCAGTTATTCTACTTTGCTATGAAATTCCGTCTGGCGAAGAATAAAAGGCTTCAATGAAGAAATCAAATGACCTTGAAAAGGAAGGAATTATTTCTTTTGCCGAACTTTGGTTATCGGCGAAACATAGATATGGAAAGCCCTACCTGGACCTCACAAATATTCTGGTTCCGTAGCCCCCGGCAGTACCCGTGTAATTTACGGCCACACCATTTTTATAATATCTCGGTATGCCATTTGCACTTCCCGGCACACTGGTGATCACGGAAACGTACACATCAGATCCGTTCACTGCGAGCCCCTCGATATTGTCAGTGAATCCTGGTTCTGTAATATTGGTTGCAACACCGTTTTTCCACACGACAGCGGTCACAGGGCCTGTAAATTGGAATGCGTTACCAGTTGCTTCGTAACCGGCCATATAGGGAATTCCGTTGACCACAGTAACAAAATAAATTCTGCCATACGATAAACTGTCGGACAGATAGTATGGAACATTATCCTTCCAATAGGTTGCTATCTCGGTGGAATCTGTATAATCATATACACTGCCAACCGCATATACGTCGGTTCCGTCTACAGCGATATCATATGCGTGCCCTGGATTTACAGTAATTGGTAGCTGATTGGCAATCCCGTTTAACCAGTATACTGCATTGGAATGAATTCCTGTATTAGATCCGGGAACGTACAGGTTAGCGCCTTTTGCATATAGAGTGGTTAAACCCGGTGAGTTGGAGGTAGGTAGTTCAGAATTGAAGTCGGTGTTTTGATACAGTTCACCGGCCCAGTTGCCATTTACCCCTTGAAGAAGGCTAAATACGTCTGTTCCGACAATGGCGATCGACACAGGCAGGTAATCATCAGCCAAAACGAGAAAATTAAACTGCCCGTTTTTCCAATAGCCAATGGAATCGTTGATTTGTCCGAGAACATAGATATCGGTTCCGGAAAACGCCATGTCAGTAGCCAGCGGATTAGTGCCTGTTGCTATAGAAATAAACTGGCTGTTCTTAAAATAGCCAGCCTGACTGCTTGTTTGACCGACGATATAAACATCTTCAGTTGTGTCTTTTTTCGGGATCACAATATCAACTTGTGTAACGGGTGGTACCACAGATGTCGGGGTCGTATCCGATTTACTGCAACTGGTAAGCAAACCGAGTCCGATAAACAGGACGGTTAGT
The DNA here is from genome assembly GCA_036495145.1 of Puia sp. GTDB lineage: Bacteria > Bacteroidota > Bacteroidia > Chitinophagales > Chitinophagaceae > Puia. Next base: position 5,472 of record DASXNJ010000362.1, on the reverse strand, counting down.
TTCATTAAGATTAGGGTTTAGGGGGCTTTCAGGGAGGGTAGAATACTTGAACGTTATTTTGAGCAGGTTATTATCAATTCCTAAGTATAATCATTTAGCAAAACCTGAATATTGCCAGGTTTAACCGCAGATAAGGTGCCAGGGCCATCCAGGACCGATCCTTTAGCGACCCGCTGATTCGCGAACTTGAAGTATTTTGAAAGTCTATGAAATTTGAACTATAATCTTGAATCTGCCAATTCATTTCTTCTCCAATATCAGCACAATCTTATTGAAGTCGGAGGAAGTATTGATGATTTTTCGGTAGTCTTCATACTGACTCAGGGGATAACGTGTTTTCCGGTAGTCTTCCATGATGTCGATTGTCAGCAGGTTCCCATTTAACGTATAGTTCGACACAAAGCCCATCGTCTAAACACCATTCTCCTCGTAAACCTGTTTGAGCTTCATATTGCATTGGGTTACGGATTTGGGATCGACATCAATTATTCAAATTACCCGGGGCTGAATAAAATCAAGCCTTTTGAGGTATCAGCTTCGATCGTTTGATCCTGAGTTTCATGTTGTCAAAATCGGAGCGGCCTTGCGAATTGGCCATTTTTCCTGTGGGTATCCACATATGAACAGCGGCGCTTAACCTGGCCTTTACCATCTTCCAATTCAATGCATGAGTTGTCTTTTGCTGTTGAAAATGCAATAGTCTGGCTGTAATTTCTGATTCACGCTGTTCTATCAGTTCTGTTATTCTCGATTTTCCTTTGCTGGTCAATTCGTAAGACCGCAGTCCGGTTATCGGTGTCGTTGCACTAAAAACTTCGTCGGAGAGCAACTCTTTAAATCGCGGATAATATATTTTCCATTTTTGTTCAAAAAGATGTTCGAAATGATAGATGGGGACATTTTTGTTTTGGCTGATGGTTATCAGTATTTCAAGTTCGAGGGTTTTACTATTGTCCATGTCGGGGTTTTTAAGGGTTCAGACAATAAATCGGTCATTTAAAATACAAACAAAATAGAATGATTCAAAGACTTCAGTATATCTACGATGGAGCTTTAGTAATTATACCAATTCATTGCAAATGCACGCATAATTGCTTAGTTTGTAACTCACTCGTAGCATCCAATGTATCTGTCACATAGCGGATCCCACCTCTGATAAACCAACAATAAATCCATCGTCCTGGCATCTGATAGTCCGTAAAAAATCAACATTTTTCGGCTAACAATTTTGGAATATGGAACTCCCTAATAAAATAGAACCCGTCATATTGACCCTTACTGCTCAGAAAGAGAAAAATAATGAGCAGGCTGCTGCCTTCATAATTGGAAAATTGGATAAACATTCAGTGATTATCAGAAAGGGAACAACGTTTCTGATCATATTCAGTATTCTCGCTCTGTATGCCGCCATGTACCTGATACATATGGAATCTCTTGATCGGCATTTGCAAAGTCATGCTAACAAGACCGTGATCAGATAAGCCTTTCAACTACCTCCTGTAGCGCATATTCTCCCCGGGAAAAGAGTATTCTTCAAAAGACAAGCCTCTAAAAGGAATTCGATATATTTATTACACTTCGGGTAACACACATACGAGCGATCACAATTATTATTTATCCTGATGTGATATCGTGCATTTTGAAAAAATATTATTACCGGATTAACAAGTATTTTTTATGTAATGGATGTCTCAGGTTTATGAAATTCGTTAAATACGTTCTTAATTTCTGCATCATTTTCTGTTTAGTATCCGCTATATGGTTAAAAATAATTGGGGTCTCGATTGAAAGTAAGGAAAGAATTTGGGGACGTGAATGGATGCACATTTCAGATAACCCTACTGCGCTTGTTTTTTGCGCCATACTATTTTTAATATTTAGGTTAATGATTCAAACGGAGAAAAAAAATGATATGTGTTGAAAATTATGTTGTTGGGATCTATGAATATCCTTTTTGCAAAGCCGTTTCCCTTTGTCGTAAAATTCGCAGGTTTGCCATTTTAAAATATCTGCTGAATTCAGATTGATGTGATGCGTGACTTGCTGCCGGAACGAAAATATCACATCCATGGAAAGCAAGTTCCAATGCCCTTTCACTCATTCCCGGTTGAGTCAGATTCGTGGCAATTCCATTTTTAAGATATTTTTCGAATGAAAGTAGATGAACGCAGATGAAAGCAACATGAGGCATCATGAAGCAGGTTAAAGCAATACGAAGCATCATGAAGCAGGTTGAAGCAATACGAAGCAGATTGAAGTAAAATGAAGCATCACGAAGCATGATGACGCAAGGATAAAATATTTTATAAAATCGGCTGTTTAGAAGAGGATGGCGCCATGCTGCATACCGATTCCAGATAAGGAATTTAGAGGGCCCGGCACCTGAAGAGAAAGTAAAAGACAAACACGATATAAACTGACCGGCGGGATCCGGACGATGTTCAGACGAATTACAGACGAATTACAGACGAATCTTAGACGGGATCAAATTTAAATCGTGCATTATTCACCATTAAAAAGGTATATGATATTTATAAAAGACAATTATGTATCGTTCGGCGCCTCCTGAAATATCCTGATAATTTCGGATCACGTATGCATGATTTTGTTAACTGATTTTGGGAATTCTTCCCAATAAAGGAAAGGTAAATAAGGCATTTTTTAAGGCACTCAATTTGAGTAGCAGAAGTCTGTGAAAAACGTCATCTTATTAAAATAATACTTACCGCCATTCGTTTATTATAGTCAAATTGGCCTTGAATAAATCAGTAAGGCTTAAACTTTAAAACATCAAAATCCACCTTATGAAAAAGTTAGTTGTTTTGGTATTAACTACAGGCGTATTTTTCACGGCAAGTGCCCAGATTCAATTTGGAGTAAAGGCAGGTGCCAATTTTGCAACACTTGCAGGCTCGGGATCAGAAGGGGCAACAACGAAAGTAGATTTTCACGGCGGTGGGTTTGCACACATTCCCCTTGCCAATTCATTCTTCCTGCAGCCGGAGCTTGTCTACTCGAGACAAGGCGCGAAGGCGACATCGGACGGGTTAGTTTTCAACATAAATCAATCCTACCTGAATATTCCGGTGCTTGCAAAATATCAACATAGTTCAGGTCTTTATGGCGAAACGGGTCCGCAACTTGGGTTTCTGCTAGCAGCTAACGTGAAGGCAGGCGGTTCAAGCCAGGATGTTAAATCTTCATATAAATCCACTGATTTTAGCTGGGCGTTCGGTGTGGGCTACATGATACCTTCTATTAGTGCAGGTATTGATGCCCGTTATAACCTCGGTCTTTCGAATATCGCAGCTCAGGAAGTCTCAGGCTATTCGGTTAGGAATAGTGTTTTCCAGCTTGGAGTATTTTACCTGTTCGGAGGCAAATAATAATCGCGTTCCGACAATAATAAAAACGGCTGCCTGGTTGGGCAGCTGTTTTTATTATAAAATAATTGAGCAAATCTTTCGCTGGCCGTTTTTCCAATATTTCACAACCCTTGTCATTGATAATACCAGTGCCTGAAATATAAACATCCTGGTCATTGCTGCGGTTATCAGTCGAAAGAGGCATTTTTCATTTGTGGTACGGTGGCCTGTTGTTTAGCCGATCTACGCAATTACTCAGTGACCGGTAATTGTGATAGGCTGCTTTCCAGATCTGACTTTTTAATGCAGTTCTGCGTTCGGGAGATTTGTCGAGGCCTTCGTCGTACCAGTCGCCCCACAGATGATCGATCAGGTAAGCCTGCGTGTATGTCCAGAGGGTTTTAAATTTTTCAAAATACTGATGCGGGTCATTTGGAAAATAATCTGACATCAGTAGTAAAGTGTTCAGTCCTTCGGCCTGGGCCCACCAGTTTTTACTTTCTTTCAGAATTGTAATGATTGTATCACCTTTGAAATAAAATCCTTCATCATAGAATCCACCCACCTGTTTATCCCAGCCATTTTCTAAAGCGTGATCTACCATTTTTTTGCCAATCATCAAAGTAGTAGTATCATTTTTAAATCCCAGTGCCCTGCAAGATTCCAGCATGAGATAAGCCGTTTCCACATCGTGACCGAATGAAACATAATCCAGGTTATGATGGTGCACAATAAAATCGCGGCTGGAATCTTTTACAGACACCGGTTTCCAGTCTCGTGTGAAAAAAAGTCCCAGGTTGCCCCTCGGCGTGATGATGGTGTCGCGGATCAGGAAAAGCATTTCCTGCAGGCGCTCCCGCACCAGCGGATCCTTCCATACTTCATACAATGCGGTCAGTGCCTCTAGCAGATGGATGGAGCTGTTCTGATCCTTATATCCGGTTTCGGCAGTAACCGCTGTGTTCGTTGTTCTTCTGATGGGCTCCCCATTCCGCTTCATGTGCTGGAAATATCCTTTGTGCACCGGATCATGACTATGCGCTTCCAGCCAGTAAAAAGTTTTTTTCGCAAGGGCGAGTGCAGATTCATCATGGGTTAACTCATAATAGGCAGACAGTGCGTACATGCCAAATGCATTTCCATAAGCATTCTTGTCAGCTGGATCACCCGGCGGCATTTCTCCCTTCCGTGTTACAAGGGTATAGAAACCGCCATATTGTTTATCCCACATCACGTCAGCAAGAAAATGAAATCCAGCGGTTGCATCTGTTCGATAATATGACTTGTCAGGATATCGTAAGGCGGCCTTTGAATTTGTCCAGGTGTGGCGGCTCTGTGTAACAATCATTTTCTCCTGGTCACCCATGGGTTTAAAATCATAGGTGAAAGTGGAAAGAAAACCGCCATATACGGTGTCCAGATTGCGCGGATAATAGACATCGAGCAAATCATGTTTGAGGGATTGTTCCATGGTGATGGCAATCTCTTTCCGCTCAGCAATGTTTCCATCGCTTTTTGTGACAGACTGTGCAAAACCGAATTTGCATACGATGAATGTGAATAGCAATAGTTTTATCTGCATGCGGGTAACATTTCCTGTTGGTATACTGGAATTAAAGCAATCTATGCAAAATCTTATATAGTTTTGGTTATCAGGATTCCGGTATGTGAGGATGGTGATAGTAAACACTCATCTCAGATAACTTATACCAACCATAATGAAACAATTGCCCGCTCTGTCATTTGCCCTTCATTCAGTGTTGACGGTATATGGCCGGAGGATTCAGTTCATAAATAAAAGGTATTTCTTTCTCTGTGTATGTTTCATACCATGTTGCAGATGGGCATTCGCTCAAACCAACTATAATTTTGATTTCGAAACATTAAGTTCTGCAAACGCTTTGCCCGTAGGTATCCTTTCAAACCAACAGAATACATATTCGTTATCGGTTGATTCTTTGATCAGGCAACTGGGAGTCTACTATCCCGACGGAACGGAAACGCAAAGAAAGGGTGTAAAAATCGATGTTGTCATTCATCCGTCTATTAAAGGAATTAAAGAGGCGCGTGATGAACTATTAGAAAAGGCGATTGAAATGATAAATAC
>DASXNJ010000361.1:0-5140 GCA_036495145.1 Puia sp. | reverse complement strand
CCGGAATAAACCGTGCGTATGCAGAATTGCTGAAAGGCAAAACCGCCCATCCGGTAATAGTAGCTGTCATTGACATGGGTGTGGACACTGCACACGAAGATTTGGTCGGGCATATCTGGACAAATTCAAAAGAAATCCCTGGAAATGGAATAGATGATGATCATAATGGATATGTGGACGACATCCATGGGTGGAATTTCCTCGGAGGAAAAAACGGCAAAAATATTATCGTGGAAAGTTATGAATCCTACCGGGAGTTATACCGCCTCAATATGGATTCTGACTGGATGGATAAGGGAGATATATCTGCCAAAAAACTTTATCGGGACAAAGTAAGAAAATATTTTCTCAGGGATTCAATTCAGCAGGCGCAGGCAGTATTCTGGTTAACCCAGGTAATCCCTCAAATGAAGACCGCTGATAGCATTTTGAAAACAAAACTTCAGAAAGATTCCATATTTGCACGTGATGTTGTGGAATATCAGCCTTCGGATTCGGAATTTATCCTTGTAAAAAAAAATACCCTCACGTATTTCAATAAGTATGGCATTACACCTGACATGTCCCTGGGAAGGTTTATACATGAGGCGGAAAAATATCTGCAAAGTGCCCGAATAAAACTGGCAGATTTTTCAAACGATCCGAATGCCAGACGGAAAGAAATTATTGGCGACGACTTTAATAATATTGACGATAGAAACTATGGAAATAATAATGTTTCGGCCGGATATCCTTCGCATGGTACACATGTCGCCGGTATCATAGCTGCCTCACGCGGAAATGGCAAAGGAATGGATGGAATCGACGAGCATGTGTTGATCATGGCAATTCGCGCAGTTCCGGATGGGGACGAAAGGGACAAGGATATAGCGCTGGCAATCCGTTACGCAGTGGATAATGGTGCACGGATAGTCAATATGAGTTTTGGAAAATATTTTTCACCGGGTAAAAAATGGGTGGATGAGGCCATCCGGTATGCAGCGGATCATGACGTTTTACTTGTTCATGCGGCTGGAAATGAATCCAGAAATATTGATTCCATCTCCCATTATCCAATATCAGAATATGATGATGGCGGCAAAAATTCCTGTTGCTTTATAACAGTTGGCGCAAACTCAGGTGGTCCTGACAGTTTAGCCCTTGCAAGATTTTCCAATTATGGGAAAAAAGAAGTTGATTTATTTGCTCCAGGGGTAAAGGTTTATTCTACAGTTCCGGGAAATCAGTATGCTACGTATAGCGGTACAAGCATGGCGGCGCCAGTGGTTGCGGGTATTGCTGCTTTGCTGCTCGAATATTATCCCCAACTCAGTGCGCGCCAGCTCAAATATATTCTAATGAAATCTGCGATGAAATTGCCCCAAAACGAGGTAAAATGGGCTGCCACACCCTCTACAATTGATTTTAATCAGCTTTCTGTAACGGGCGGGATTGTAAATGCCTATGATGCGTTAAGACTGGCAGCTACAATAAAGGGCGAACGCAAAAATCCTAAACTGATCAGGGTGAAGGGTATTTCTAAAGATTGATGTGGGCATGCCGGACAATTTTTTTAACCGTTGTTTCGTTAATATTCCATCAACCTTAGAAAACCCAAAATCTGATCCCTATGTCCCCAAATATCGACAACCAGCAGGATCGCCTGGCTGAGATTTTTCGCCAAACGGATAACCAGATTATCCAGGAAAGTAAAGTTGCATTTCTGAAAATTCAAAGCTGGCAGTTTGCGGTACGTACTCCGGAAATCGGAGCAACCTATCTGCGTGAAGCAGCTTCGATGATCACGCAGTCTCTTCTTTCTTTCGTTCCAAACAGCTTTGTTTTAAGCGAGGAAGGTTACTATGTAAATCCACTGGAAAATTAAATCAGGAGAAGCTGACACATTCTTTCAGCTCTTTTTCTGTGTAAGCGATATTGTATTGCTTCAGCACCTCTGGCGGAACACCATTCCATTGATTTGGCACATTGCCAATATATCCGATATCCTTCACTCCGATTTCAGACGTATAAAATCCCGTTGCAACCAGGTTGCGCACCAGGTTAAAAAAAGCCACACCCTGACTCATTTCCGGTTTTGCCTTTTTTGGCCACGCAATCTCATCCACCATTTCCATTTGCCGTGTATGCTCGCAATCCTTAAACGCTTTACCAAAACGATTCAGGCATTGTATATCCAGCCAGCGCAGGCCGCCACGCAGCGGTGTTTGGTGTTCCGGTTTGTCTTTTACAATGAACTCTAAAAAGGCCGGCACACCGGCATCTGAAGCGCTGCCGCTTATTTCATCTTTCGGAATGATAATGTCTCCTAAAATAGTAATGGTCGACATTTCATCGGCTGTAAAAAAAGAAGGTTCCGCATTAACCATTTTTTCATGGGCGAGTTCTTCCTTCATACGGTTAATTCCAGAAACGATGGCTTCCTTGTCTTTTGCCACAGGTGCCAAAGGACTATTTTCATGTGTATTACATGCTTCTGCCAATGCACCAATTGAAATGCCTCCGATAATCAGGGTCTTGATCGATTTTCGTCTGTCCATAATCGTTATTTTAAATATTTTGCTTTTTCAATTGATCAACAATATGTTCGCTCGTTCTCATGGAAAGAGCCAGTATTGTCCAGGTAATATTTTTATCCGCCTGCGACACAAAGGGACCTCCATCCACACAGAAAAGATTTTTGCAATCGTGTGCCTGACTCCATTTATTTAACGGGGATTTTTTTGGATCATTTCCCATCCTGACCGTTCCTGCTTCATGAATAATATTTCCGGGTGCATGCAAGCCATAGTTATTATGTTTCCCGTCATCACCTCCCCAGGTGATTTTTGCTCCCATGGAATCAAGGATTTCAGCGAAAGTCTGCTTCATGTGTTTGGCCTGGTTGATTTCATAATCAGTATACGTGGTATTAAAGCGCAGAACCGGGATGCCGTATTTATCAACCACCGTTGGATCTATTTCACAAAGACTATCCCATCTCGCAATGGCTTCTCCTCTTCCGGCCATTCCTACATGAGCGCCAAAGAAATACCGGTAATCTTCTTTCAGGGAAGCACCATATCCCCCGGCTTCCTTTTGTTTTCCGAATATCTTGAAATCACCGTTCAGTTTTTGAATATCCCAGTTGAATCCATACAGGGGCATGTCGAATCCGCCACCATACTCGATATGATAGCCTCTCGGGAAATCCAGTTTTTTATTATCCAGCCACCAGGGGCTGTATACGTGCATACCCCCGACGCCGTCTTCATTATATCTTTTTCTGTTAAAAAGATCGGGAATGATTCCTCCCATATCAGCACCGGTAGAATCATGCAGGTATCGTCCAACCGCGTCACTGCTATTTGCCAGTCCATTGGGATGTCTGGAAGATTTTGAATTCAACAGCAGCCTGGCACTTTCACAGGCACTGGCAGCCAGAACAACGATCCTCCCGGATACCTGGTATTCCTGCAAATCTTCTTTATTTACATAGGAAACGCCGGTGGCCATCCCGTCTTTGTCCGTTAAAACTTCACGTGCCATGGCGTTTGTGACAAGATCAATATTTCCTGTTTGCAATGCCGGTATGACCAGGCAGGATGAGGCTGAAAAATCTCCATACACTTTACAACTACGACCACATTGTGCACAGAAAAAACAGGCTCCTCTTTCTTTATTAATTTGTTTGGTCAATATAGAAAGCCGCGAAGGAATCACCGGAACGCCAACCCGTTTGCCTGCATTTTTTATAAAAAGTTCATGTAGTCTCGGTTTTGGAGGTGGAAGAAAGATACCGTCAGGATCGTTGTATAGCCCTTCATTTGTTCCAAATACCCCAAGCATCTGGTCGATCTTGTCATAATATGGTTTTACATCATCATAGCCGATCGGCCAGTCATCTCCAAGCCCGTCAATGCTTTTTCTTTTAAAATCCAGCGGACCGAATCTCAACGAAATTCTGCCCCAGTGATTTGTTCTTCCTCCCAGCATCCTGGCCCGCCACCATTCCCATTTCGTATCACCGACATGAGTATATGGTTCTCCATCGATCTCCCAGCCCCAGTAACAACCGTCAAAGTCTCCGAAGGGTCTGAATTTGGTGCCTGCGCCACGCCTGGGCGATTCCCAGGGATTTTTTAATTGGTTGGAATCTTTTTTCGGATCAAACATGGGTCCGGCTTCAATCATGCAAACCTTTAAACCCGCGTGGGCCAATACGTAGGCAGCCATACCACCACCTGCACCGGATCCGACAATTACAGCGTCATATTTTTTTGACTGTTTTTGTATCTGGAGATCTCCCATATTATCATTGCGATTATAAATATTATAAAAAGAATAAATTTAATGGATATAAATCACAATTATACAACCCCAATACAGGATCATTTCACAGTCTGATCACAGGCTGTGAAATTTTTTTTAGAAAAGCGGCGTTGTATCAAATACTGATTTTTACTTCCTGTCGTATTTCTGATTTCTTCGGGGTTTCTTCGGGTTTCGTTCTGGATTGTTTCGTGGTTTCTTCGGGAGTTCTTCGGGGATTCCCGCAGAAAACCCGAAGGTTTCCCGAAGAACTCCCGAAGAACTTCCGAAAAAAGCCTGAATGAATCCAGAATGAATATGGAAGGAAACTGGAACAAACTCCGAAAGATCAAGTCCCTAAAAGATGTGCCATGCGGCAGGCCGTCTGATCAAACCCAGGGTGGCAGACGGTTCAGCCATTTGATTTAACTTGCTGAAAATTATACGATGAGATCATCAGCGGTATACATTGTTTCTGCGGTCCGGACGCCCATTGGAAGTTTTGGTGGAACATTGAAGGACCTGCCGGCGACGCGCCTTGGTGCAATGGCTATCCGCGAAGCAATGCTCAGAACCGGTGTGCCGGTAGAGGAAGTGAATGATGTATTGATGGGTTCGGTATTGCAGGCTAACCTTGGGCAGGCACCAGCGAGACAGGCGGCAAAATTTGCCGGTCTTCCGGATAATGTAAACTGCACAACGATTAACAAAGTATGCGCGAGTGGAATGAAGTCAATTGCGATTGGCGCACAGAATATATTATTGGGTGATTCGGAGTTTGTTGTTGCCGGTGGTATGGAAAATATGAGTAGTGTTCCTTTTTATGCCGACCAAATGAGGTGGGGAAATAAAT
>DASXNJ010000360.1:0-15529 GCA_036495145.1 Puia sp. | reverse complement strand
GTAAACATATGATTATAACCGAGGTCATTCATTTCATCCCCCACAGGAAACAGCCAGCCCGAATTGGACTCAGCTTTTTCCGCCAGGTAGTCACCTCCTTTGCCGGTGGTAAACATTTCAAAGCCTGTTCTCAAGAAATTATTGATCCAGATGGTTCCTTCCGTTCCCATCACTTCATCGCGCAAATCAAGTCCTCCGCGAAATGTCCAGCTGACTTCAAATTGACCGATCGCCCCGTTTTCGTATTTCACAAGACCAATCGCGTGATCTTCTGCTTCAATTGGCTTCACTTGTGTATCCGCCCAACACATAACTTCGACGGGTTTGACATCCTTGCCAATAAAACCGCGTCCAATTTCCACACAATGACAGCCAAGGTCAAGAATGCAGCCGCCACCTGCCTGCTCCAAATCCCAGAACCAGTCACTATGGGGACCAGGATGTGTTTCTCTTGATTTAGACCACAGAATCCTGCCCAATGCTCCGGCTTTTACACTTTCAAGTGCTTTCAAAAATTTCGGTGTATAAACCAGGTCTTCCAGGTATCCGTTAAAAATGCCGGCCTTTTCAACAGCTTCCAACATTCTTTTTGCTTCTGCTGAATTTCGTCCCAGAGGTTTTGTTGTGATGACTGCTTTCTTATGTTTACAGCACAACATGACAGCCGCTTCGTGCAGATTGTTCGGCAGCGAGATACAAACGACATCCACATCAGGATGGGCAACTGCTTCTTCCATGGTGGTTGTCCAATGAGGACATCCGTAATCAGACGCAAATTTCTTAGCAGATTCCTCCCGTCTCGAATAAATACTGATGATACGGTCACGGCTTCGCTGACCGTGCAGTGAATCGGCATAAAACCGGCCTATAAAACCGGACCCTAACATAGCAATTCTCATACATTCAGTTTATTGATTAAAAAATTAAGCAGGTACAGGCAGATCGGATACTGATTTTCTTTCCCGGAAAAATAAAATAAAATAAATCAAAACGCCAAGGGCGATATAGGCCGGTACGAACCAGATCCTGGTCCAGTTATGACCTGCCGGGCCTGCATAGTTGTCTACTACGAATCCTGAGAAATATGTTCCGATGAACATTCCCAGTCCATAGGTGGCAAAGGTAAAAAGACCCTGGGCAGCATTCTTAATAGCGGCTCCCGCCTTCTTCTCCGTGTACATATAACCTGTAACAAAAAAGAAATCATAACAAACGCCATGCAGGATGATTCCCGCATAGAGCATCCATAAATTCGTGTCAATATTTCCATATGCAAAACAAACATAACGTAAGATCCAGGCCACCATTCCCATGATCAGCATTTTCTTTACCCCGATTCTATTGAACAGGAATGGAATGGCAAGAATAAAAATGGCTTCCGAAAACTGACCGTAGATCATCTTGGAGGCAGCTCCCTGCATGCCGATTTCATTTAAAAATGCATTGGCAAATCCATAATAAAAAGAAAGAGGGATACATACCAGAATAGCCGCGATAAAAAATATCAGATAGGCTTTATTTTTAAACAATACAAATGCTTCTGTTCCCAATGCCTTGGCAGCAGTTGTTTCACTGACAACTGCCTTGGGAGGAGTATTCGGTAATACAAAACTAAAAATGCCCAGTAAGACAGATGCTCCCGCGGCAAGATAAAATGTATTGATAATCTGTCCTGTTTTTTCCCAATCCAGAACACCAATCAGTTTCCCAGCCACGATCCATCCAAGCGTACCAAATACACGTATCCAGGGAAACTGTTTGCCCGGATCACTCATCTGGTGAAAGGCGATGCTATTCGACAATGCGATCGTAGGCATATACAGAAGGGAATAAACAAGGATGATCCAGTAGAATGGTGCATTGAGGGTAACAGTTGACGCCAGGAAAAGGAGCACAGCTCCGAGTAGATGAAGCACTCCCATAATGCGCTGTGCAGCAAAGTATCGGTCTGCAACCAGGCCAACAATAAATGGTGAAATCATGGTTGCAATTGCCAGTGCGCTGTAGGCAGCACCAATCTGGATGCCCGAAGAATGCAGGTTGTTACCCATATAAGTGCTCATAGTAACATACCAGGACCCCCAGATAAAATATTCCACAAACATCATCAGGCAAAGCAGTACGGATGAGTTTTTCTTCATGAAGACAATTTTGAGATGGACAACTTTGAACCCAAAAGTTACAAATGAAAAGACGCATTGTAAAAAATTCTTCAATTATCTTGCAGCCATGAGGGTGTTGTCCGATTCATACAGACATAAGGGTCTTAGAAAACAATTGGTAGATGGAATCCGGAATAAAGGTATCACTGACGACCGGGTTCTTCAGGCCATGATGGAAATACCAAGACATTACTTTATCGATTCTGCATTTGACCAGATTGCTTATGAGGACAGAGCATTCCCGATTGAAGAAGGACAGACCATTTCTCAACCCTATACGGTTGCTTATCAGACACAATTGCTGGATGCAAAACCTCACGAAAAAGTTCTGGAAGTGGGTACGGGAAGCGCCTACCAGGCGGTCGTTCTGGCTATCATGGGTATGCAGGTTTATACTATTGAAAGACAAAAACAATTGTACGATCATAACAAACAATTTACTTACCTCCGGGGTTTTCCCTCGATCCGGTATTTCTACGGAGACGGGTACCAGGGGTTACCAACTTACGCACCATTTGATAAAATTATTGTTACAGCAGCAGCACCTTTTGTTCCTGAAAAACTACTCGAACAATTAAGACCTGGTGGAAAAATGGTAATTCCGGTTGGCGAAGGAAAAATTCAGCAAATGCTTCGAATTTACAAGGACTCTTCGGGTACAACACATGAGGAGATATTTGATAATTTCTCCTTTGTTCCAATGCTGCAGGGAAAGAATATTTAAAAGCTAAAGGTTTAGTGATAAATGTAACTGTCAAATATAATGACTCCGGAAAGAGAAAATAGACTAAGAGATGTTTTAAATAAACGTCAACAGGATCTGACAGTTGTACTTGAAAATGTATTTGATCCCCATAATATTTCTGCGGTTATGCGTACCTGCGACGCGGTGGGAATTCAGGATATTCATGTATTAAACACAAAGATCGGTAAGCACAAAAAATGGGGCGCCCGAAGCAGCAGCAGTGCGGCTAAATGGTTAACCATTCACGAGCATACCGATGCAACCGGTTGCTTCAATGAACTCAGAAAAAAATTCCCACTCATTCTTACAACACATCTTTCTTCGTCTGCTATATCCTTGTATGAAATAGATTTTATCAATCCTGTCGCTCTTATTTTCGGAAATGAACACGATGGAGTCAGTGAAGAAATCCGGGCACTGGCTGATGGCAATTTTGTGATTCCCCAGGTCGGGATGATTCGTTCATTGAATATTTCAGTTGCCTGCGCCATTAGTCTTTATGAAGCATTCCGGCAGAAGCAGGCAGCTTCTCACTATGATAAAATCCAATTGAACGAATCCGATCAGCTGGCATTATGGAAAAATTGGAGTGCCGACATGTAAAGCTCAAACAGTAAAGTATTACTTAACCATTATCCTTAGGTTATCTTCTTCATGGATCTTTCTCAGGTGTGCTTTTTCTTTTAAAGAATGTATACTCACATTCAGTTCGAATCCAATTAATAGAATCATTGCATTGAAATATATCACGATCATTAGAATCAGGATCGTACCAATGGAACCGTAGACTTTATTATAGGTTCCGAAATTATTCACCCAGAAAGAAAAAAGAAATGTCAGCAGTATCATCAGGATCGTGGCGAGCGTTGTACCAGGTGAAATCAGGCGCCACTTTTTCTGAATGGATGGCGCATGGCGGTAAATAAAGGCGATTGTAAAATAAAACAGTGGAATGATGACAACCCATCGTAGAGACTTGACAAGGCCTTTCATCGATCTCCTGTGCACGTTTAATGCTTTGAATATATATTTTAATAATTCATCCTGCGTAACCAGAATCACGATGCAGCCGATCAGTAAAAGAATCATTACCAGAGTAAGCTGAATGGCAACCAGCCTGTTTTCAAAAAAATTCTTTGGTGCCTGCGGCGGTAATGATTTATTAAAGGAGCGCATCAGACCAATCATCGCATTCGAAGCGTAATACAAAGCCACAAAGAGTCCGATTGATAATAAACCGCCCCTTTGTTTATTTAAAAAGTCATTGAGAAAATTTGAAACCAGTGAAAATGTGTTCTGGTTCGGCGTTATTTCTTTGGTCAGCTGCAGAAGCTGAAAAGTAAGTTTTTTTGAAACGGGTAAATAGGGTATGAGTGTACATAGAAAGATGGTCGCGGCTGGAACTGCCATTAAAAAACTAAACGCAATCGACCGGGCCCGGTCATTCAGGCCCACCTTTTGTACCTGGTTCTTGAAAAAAACAACTACATCATATAAAGGAAGACCCTGGAATCCGGGAAGGAAAATCGTTTTACTTTTTAACAAAGCGTATTGGTAGGGGTAAGAAGATCTGATCAATTTGTCAAGGCTGGTCATGGATTGCCTTTTGATTGCTGACCAATCCGCATTTGCTCGTCCAGGGATTTTTGATACTCCCTGGCAAATTTCAAATGTTCCGGAAATGTTTCTGCAAAATTTGAATATCCCGAAAAGTCCGGTTTTGCTACAAAATATAAATACCTGGTTGTGGGTGCACTCAGCACAGCTTCCAGGGATTCCATGGAAGGAGTACATATTGGTCCGGGCGGTAATCCCGGATTCATATATGTATTATAAGGTGATTCTACCTGCAAATATTTTTCATACACTCTTTTGAGATCAAACCTGCGAAGGGCAAATTTTACAGTAGGATCGGCAGACAGCCGCATGCCAGACCTGATTCTGTTCAGGTACACACTGGCGATTATTGGTTTATCATCCTTTCGTGTAGTTTCTTCTTCAACAATCGAAGCCAGAATATAAGCAGTTGTGCGGTTGAGACCGCGGGCGGATGCTTCCTGGAGTCGGGTAGGCGTCCAGTAAGCTTCTGCTGCAACCTCCATTTTTTTGAAAATCCGTGGAGCAGTTGTATTCCAGAAATAAGTATATGTATTTGGAAAAACCATTGTCATAAATGTATTCGTGTCAAGGCTATAAAAACTGAGCGTATCCGTATTATTCATATAACGCATAAACTGGGCGGAATCGCATTCAAATTTTCTCCCGATTAATCCGGCGAGATCCTCCCGGGTACGCAGTTTGGTTATAACCAGATTCACAGGAAGCTGCCTCCCGTTTTTTAGCATTTTAAGCATGTTCAGAAGGCTTGTTCCTTTCCGGATTTCATATTTACCTGCTTTCATGTTGACTGGATATGATATCCGGTTGGCCAGCCACTTAAACAAAGCCGGATGCTCAATAACCTCATCCTTTTTTAGCATGGAGTCCAATTCGTCATAGTTCATCCCGGTGTGAATATAAAGGTCATGACTGGTGGATTCAAAAGCGGTTCCGGGTCCAATAATAAGGTAAGCCCCGATGACCAAAATCAGTAACATAACAGCAAGGACCGCGAGAATTAGTTTCTTCACTTGTATTTGGATTGTTTACCAAAATAAACAAAAAACCCCGTCATTAAAATGAGAGGGTCTTAAATATTGTTTGTGCGATTATTTCTGTTGGGGTAATGTAGCGGGAACCGAAGTTGAAGTAGGCGCTGCTTTTACATCCCTTACTTTATTGGAAGCTGCCTTGGGTATAAAAACAGTTGAAAATAAGCAGAGAATGACTACAGCTGCAGCGAGTATCCAGGTTCCTTTTTCCAAAACATCAGTTGTTTGTTTTACGCCCATAAACTGATTGCTGAAACCAGCTACGTTTCCTGCCAGACCACCACCCTTCGGATTTTGAACCAGGATAATCAAACCGAGTAAACCACAGGCAAGTAACAGGATAATAACAAAAAATATCATGGTAAAGACGCTTTTAATTGTTCAATTCTGGACGCAAAATAAGCGCTTTTGGGGGGATAAATCAAACTTAATTTCTGGAATAGCGCAATGGCATTCTCGTACATGCCCTGCTTGGCAAGAACTTCAGCCATAGATTCTGTAAGGATGTCTCTCTCCTCAATGGAATGAGCCGCAAAATGTCGGATTTGCTCTGCCTCTTTCTCGTATGCCTTTCCTCCCGAAGCCTGCACAGGCAGCTTTTTCATAACTTTCAGCCAGTCTGTAAAACTTTTTAGTTGTTTGCCAAACTGGTCCGGGGGATTATCTTCCAAAACCAGTTTGATGCCCTGGGATGCAAAATAATCAACCATGTGGTAAGGCGTAAAAACGATGGAGTCCGCGTTTTTTGCATTGAATGTTGATAAAACTTTTTGTTGTTCTTCAAATCGTTGCGACAACTCCTGCATTTCAACATTTGCGCCACTTTCAGAATCGTCTTTATATTCAACCGATTCCCCTGTATTGTCCGGATCATAATCGGACATTTCATCGGAGTTCCCATTTTCTTGAACAGAAGGCTCAATTTGTTCATTTTCTTCGAACCTGCCGTCGAAAGCATCATAATCGTGTTCATCCGTTTTGTCAGGTGAATCAGCAGTTTCCTGGCTTTCTGAAATGTTCTCATTATCATTAACAACTGAAGTCTCTGCAATCTTGATTTCTTCTGCACCTGCCGAATCTTCCGGAGTTACGATGTTCTCAGTATTAAAGGTCTTCCCTGCAGGCACGGTCTCCTCATATAACCTTTCGGACACAAAGGGAATCTGATCAAACGGCCGGTCGAATGCATCCAGATCATGATCGTGATCCGTTTTATTTACTACTATCTCTTCGAAAATACCATATTCATTTACGACTTCTTTCAGGGATCCATTCTGGTCTCTGTCAACTGTCGTTTTATTTTCTTTATTTGACTCTGCGTCCGGAAACAGGAAGTCCTGAATAGCCTCCGGTTTTACCTGAACGTTTTTATTTTCTGAATGAGAAGTTTCAGACACATTCGATAAATCTGAACCGGACTCAGTGACCGCTTCAGACTTAACATCTTCCTCAGTTTCCACCTTCGTTTGAGTAGGAATTTCAACAGGCGTTTCGTCCACCATTTCGAGGGGTTGGATATGATACTTCGCCATCAATTCGTCAAATGAGGTAACGGTTTGGGATCCCGGCTCTGCGTATTGAAAAGTATCTTCTGGCTGCACTGTATATGAAGCCGGTTTTTCATCCAGAATTTCTTCCACCTCTTGATCTAATTCATCTTCAGCGGCAATGGGCTTTTCAACGGGAGTGTATGATTCAAATGTGTAGTTGCTTTCTTCCAGTATAGTGTAATCACTGTCAGCATTAGTAACTACCGTCGTTTCTTCCTCAAACTCATCGGCCGTAAATAGTTCCTTTTTCTCCGTTTCCATCACCTGCGAATAGCTTACAGCCGGTTGGAAATGATTGCCGTCGTCCAGCAGGCTTTGCAACCAAAATGGATTATTAAAATACAAGGCAGTCCGCATACTTTCTTTATCATATGCAGGATCGTCCTGAAGTTTTAATTTTTTTGCCAAAAGAAAATGACCGGCATTAAAAGAAGGGAATTCCCTGATTACTTCATAAATATCTTCCAACGAAACCAAAGACAGGTCTTGCTTTCCAAATATCGCGTCTAGCAGGGATGGCAGGCCGTTACTCATCTTAAATAATTACCAGTTTGAAAATAATCTATTGAACATATCATCTGTTAATTGCTGGATAATCTGGGGCAACAAACTGACTTGCGCATCAGTAAAACTTTGTGTTGCCGGGAAATCAAAATTCCGGGAAATATCTGTCTCAAAATCTGGCGTTCCCAGTTTTTGTTCATTCAACCGGTTTTTTAACGCCAGATGAACCGAAACGGTCAGACGATTGATTGAGGCTGCCTGATTGGCTACACCGGCGGTCGTAATATCGTAAGATGAAACGTAAGCCGATACATCGTAATCTGCATTTTCGGTTTGGATCTGGGTTAGTTTTGTCTGGCTGCTGATTTTTTGCTTTAATTTATCAGTTAGTTGCGGACTTAATTGTGGATCCACATAACGGGCCCGGTTTTCTATAAAACCAATATGAATGGATTTCACTTCCGGAGGAATGGAGACGTCTTTAAAAGAATAAACCCCACAGCCGTTTAATAACAGAAAAATGAAAAGCAGGCAAGTGCTTTGCCTGATTGAACGATAAAAAAAACTGGTTTTATTCACTGATATCATATTCTTTTAGTTTTCTGTACAGTGTTCTTTCACTGATACCCAGGTCCGACGATGCATCTTTTCTTTTCCCTTTATGTTTTTTAAGCGCTTTTACGATGAGTTCTTTTTCCTTGTCCATGATACTCAACGATTCCTCTACTTCTTCATGATGCTGGATTTCACTATTTCCATTGCTATTATTATGGATCATTACCGGCTGGGTCTGAAAAGCAGATGAAACCGGATTACCGGAATAATGCTCCTGCGGTTTCAGCTCTTTCATTTCCCTGGAAAAAGACTCCTGCACATCGGCTGCCAGAGAGGGATTTTTCAATATTTCAAGGAACATTTTTTTGAGTTCCGTTACATCCTTCTTCATGTCGAAGAATAACTTGTACAGGATCTCTCTTTCATTCGAAAAATCATTTGGAGCATGGGTATGTGTTGACGGCATGACCATGGGTAGGCGGTTCACTGGATTTTCTGGAATGAATCTACGTAATTGTTGCGCACTTATTAGCTTGTCCTCGGACAAAACGGATATCTGTTCCGCAATATTTTTTAACTCCCGAACATTTCCCGGCCAGCTGTATCGGATTAACAGATTTTTTGCTTCCTCATCCAATTGCACTGGTGTCGTTTTATAACGCTCGGCGAAATCAACTGCGAATTTTCTGAATAACAGCGGAATATCGTCTTTTCGGTCGCGCAGAGAAGGTACACGGATCGGAACAGTACTCAACCGATAATATAAATCTTCGCGAAATTTTCCACGATCAGTAAGTTGCAAAAGATCTTTATTGGTCGCAGCGATCACGCGCACATCTGTTTTTTGCACTTTGGAAGAACCGACACGGATAAATTCACCGGCCTCCAGCACCCTTAGTAATCGCGCCTGTGTACCAAGTGGTAATTCACCGATTTCATCCAGAAAAATTGTTCCTCCGTTAACAGTTTCAAAATACCCCTTGCGCGAATCAACCGCACCGGTAAAAGACCCTTTTTCATGACCGAATAATTCAGAATCAATGGTCCCCTCGGGAATGGCACCGCAGTTTACTGCAATGAACGGATTATGTTTTCTTGCCGAAAGTGAGTGAATAATATGAGAAAAAGCCTCCTTACCAACACCACTCTCACCATTTATTAATACGGTCAGATCCGTATTTGCAACCTGAACTGCCACACTGAGAGCAAAATTGAGCTCCGGTGCATTTCCAATAATGCCAAATCTGTTTTTTATTGCCTGAAGTTCCATGTTTTAAAATTTAATGTCGCTTGACCGATATCAAACCACTGCGCCAATCAGAGTTCCTCCGGTGGAGTGTACAATTTTTAAAATCGCGTAATCTCCCTTTTTCAGCAAGCGTCCTTCTTTCGGAAAAACAACTACTTTATTTTGATCATTCCTGCCCATCCATTCAAATTCACTTCTTTTCGAATCTCCTTCTATCAGCACCTTGGAAATCGTTCCAATATCATTACGATTGGACTCTTCAGAAATCTGTCTTTGTAATTTGATGATTTCTTCAAGTCTTCTTTTCTTTTCTGCCTCTGGAATATCGTCTGCATACCTTTTTGCTGCCAGGGTTCCTGGTCTTTCAGAATAGAAATACATGTAACTAAAATCAAACCGGCTTTCCCGGATCAGAGATTGTGTTTGCTGATGATCATCTTCGGTTTCACCACAAAAACCAGAAATAATATCTGAACTGATGCCACAGTCAGGTATCAATTCCCTGATACGTTTAATTCTGGACAGGTACCATTCTCTCGTATACGTTCTGTTCATCCTTTGAAGAACAGAAGTCGAACCACTTTGCACAGGCAGATGAATATAATTGCAGATGTTTTCGAAGCGGGCAATCGTATGAAGGACCTCATCTGTAATATCTTTCGGATGGGATGTGGAAAACCGGACACGCAGCTGAGGGGATATCCTGGCAACTTTTTCCAGCAATTCAGAAAAACCAATGGCAGATTCGCCGTCAAGACCGGAGTGCCAATGGTAGCTGTCCACATTTTGTCCCAGCAACGTTACTTCCCTGTAGCCATTTTCAAAAAGATCGCGGCATTCGGCAATAACCGATCCCGGGTTTCGGCTTCTTTCCCTTCCTCTCGTGAAAGGAACTACACAAAATGAGCACATATTATTACATCCCCGCATGATGCTGACAAAGGCATTTACTCCATTACTATTCAAACGTAAAGGAGAAATATCTGCGTAAGTCTCCTCACGGCTAAGTAAAACATTGACAGATTTTTGTCCTTCATCCGCCTGTTCTATTAAAACGGGCAAACTCCGGTATGCATCCGGACCTACCACAAGGTCTACCAGCTTTTCCTCTTCCAGAAATTTTGATTTCAATCTTTCGGCCATACAACCCAGCACAGCAATAAGCATAGAAGGATTGGCTCTCTTTACCTGTCGGAAAATATGAAGCCTGTTACGGACGGTTTGTTCAGCCTTTTCACGAATCGAACAGGTATTGATCATCACCAAATCGGCTTCTGTATAATCCCGGGTACCTGTAAATCCGGCGCCCTGCAGAATAGAAGCGACTACGTCGCTGTCTGCAAAATTCATGGCACAGCCATAGCTCTCAATATAAAATTTCCGAACTGGTCCCGGATCCAACAAAGTTGCCGGTGAGAAACTTTCACCCTGTCTTGCCTCGTCATGTTCCTTGCTGAGAATATCCATTTTCATTACAACCCTTTGGGATAGCAAATTTAATCAAAACAAAGGAATAAATGACAGTATGACAGGTTACCCTTGTTCTCTGATTACCCGAAGCCCTCTGTCTACCTTGATCATCTCCAGAAACAGACCATTAAGACCATTATTTAAAACTTCAGTCGGAACAAACACGCCTTCTTTTATATGCGATTCAAAAAATGGAATAGGAAGCGATTCTGTAACCGGAATCATCTTCAGAGTTGTAAGAACCTGTTTAAACATCTGCGTAGCGCGTGTGCCGCCGGCAAGACCTCCATAACTGATAATACCCGCCGTTTTATATGCCCATTCCTTAAATAAAAAATCTATGGCATTTTTTAACGGCGCCGTGAACCCATAATTATATTCGGGAATTATGAAAATAAATGCTTCGCCTTCAGAAATTTTTTTGCTCCAGTCCTTCGTATGTTGCCTGGTATAGTTCTGAAATCTCGGATGATGCGGTTCGTCCAAAAAAGGCAGGTTAATCTCTTTAAGGTCCAGATGTTCTACCTGAAAAGCCGGGTTGGATTGCAAAGATGCAATCACCCATTGGCTTATAAAAATACCCCTTCTTCCAGGTCTTGTACTGGCTGTAATAACTTTCAGATCGATCATTCATTTTATTTAGAGCGGAAGACGGGACTCGAACCCGCTACCTACAGCTTGGGAAGCTGTCGCTCTGCCAGGTGAGCTACTTCCGCATACGGTCCTTCAGCCAGCTTTCTTTCAGGGGCAGCAACCATTTTTCTTCCAATTCCTTTTTAGTTTGAACAGTATTATTAAAGTAAATGGTATCCTTGGAAATAAATTGATTTTCCGTTGCGAAATCCAGTTGGGAATAAGGTAACAACTGTACTTTCCCGTCTATCAGAAAAGCAAGCAATAGCCGGTCGAATAACTGAACCCTGAATTTTTGTTCGATTTCTTTCATAAGATGCACCGATGAATCCGTACTGCATCCGCTCACACCTGAAGCCATTTCATCTGCTATCAGAATAATGAATTGCCCATAAAACAAATTGGCGTATCCTTTAACAGGAACGCCATGTGAATGCCAGGCGCCAACAAATCCATTCAACATTTCTTCTATCTCGAGCGCTTCGGATATGCCGAAGAGACGGCTTGACTGATATATCCAAACGCGTGAGGAAGCATCCATTTCCTCCGGTAATAAAGTCCGGTAGTCGAAAGTCATGCCGCAAATTTAATTATTCTGATGTTTAAATATGGATAATTTCTGTTACTGAGACTTCAAGGTTGTTTCGCAATTCATCGATTTGCATTTTCTTGCATTCGATTTGCTTTTGAACCTTTTTCAGCAAAGGTTTCATATTCCGTTGGTCCAGTAGGAAGAGTTTCTGATTCTCTATTTCGATGCGGGTGAGTTCCTGCTTGTTCCTTTCAATTTCGATTTCCAGCTCTTTCAGATTGGCAATGGCCTTTAGATTTGAGAGGTCGACAATTGTTTTGATATCGTTTTTAATCATTATATCCCGTAGGCTGTCGGCTGCAATGATAACGGGTTGTGCATCGTATGCAAGACTCGCTGAGGGTATATAAGGCGAACCGGGAAGTATCCTGACGGGATCCTGCGTTAAATCGGCTGCCGGCTGATTCGAATAATCTCTTGAAATCTTGTTGTCTGCATAATAAGCCATATCAGGCGGATCGGGTGTTTCTTCCTGTTCTGATATTGGCAAAGATTCTGCTTTTTGGGTTGCTACAATTTTTATTCGCTTTTGAATGCTATTCATCTTCGCCGTCGCTGCTGTTATCTTATCAGATACTTTCAGTTCTTTAAATTCATAACGGCCTGGCCTGACCGCCTTAAATTGAACCGAGGTATGTGCCGGTATTGAGGAAACCACAGCCGCAGGCCTTAGAATAATCATACCGAGGGCGATCAGCCCTACGATAATCATTACTGGTCTGAAACGGTTTTTCCTGATTGCAGGTTTGCCCAAAACCCGACGGATCCGTTCCATCAGAAGCCACGGCTTATTACCATCAGCTGCCAGCGAAAATCCCGTTGTCGGCTGACGAAATTTCTCCAGTGAAAATAAAGTTTCAGCGTATAAGTCCGGTGTGAAACCCAATTCCAGCACACCATCATCACAGGCCAGTTCCCTTTCTCTGGCGAGCTCCTTATAAAACAGATGGGCAAAAGGATTAAAGAAGAAAATGCCCCGAAAGCAGGACATACAAATATTAGTGAGGTAATCATTACGTCTGATATGATAAAGTTCGTGCACCAGGATAGCTTCTACCTGTTGAGGAGAAAGTCGGGTTACAAGCGAGACCGGCAATAAAATAATCGGCTTGAAAAATCGGCTTGTTTCAGCAGTTTCTGCGATTGTACAAAAGTATACCTGCACTTTACGATGAATCCTAAGAATCCTGGAATAGCGGTCAGCAAAAGCTTGCAGCACCGGTGATGGAGAATGGCTCTCTTTACTTTTCCGGCCCCTGATGTATTGAATGGAATATTGGATCAGGCGACCTGATAAAATGACAAGGTAAAGCAGACTTAACCCGGAGATCCAAAAATTGGCGAGAGGTGAAAAAGGAATAATACCGGGAAGTAAACGAGTATATGGCTCATTCAAAAAGTGAATAAAGGAATAAATGAACCATTCAGTTCCTATAAAAACAAACAATAAGATCAAATTATGTTTTCCGGCCGGTGAAATAAGTTTATTCCCGGCTGTTATCATGTTATAAGTAATCCACATAACAGCCATTTGCCAGATGCTATCTAGCAAACTCCATCCTAGAATAGTCAGGGCACTCTGGTAGGCCGACATGCTTTATTGCTTTTTCAGGTTGTTGAGCAACTGTTGAATTTCCTCCAGTTCTTCCGGAGAAGCTTTGTGATTTCCAAGTGCATGTATCACGAGTTCGGTTGAAGAACCGCCAAACAGATTGGTAATCATTTTACTTAATAAATGTTTTTGGGTCTTTTCCCGGCTTACGACCGGATAGTAGACATGTATTTTTACCGAGTCATCCCTTCCTACAAGACCTTTTTCGAACATGATTTGCATAAGTTTGAGGGTGGTTGTATAACCGGCTTCCTTGGTTTTTGAAAGTTCCTCGTGCACATCCCTTACGCTGGCCTTATTCCTTTCCCATAGAACCCGCAGAATCTCGAGTTCACTTTCTGTGGGTTTAATATATTTGGATGTTACCATATATTACATTTGTATATAAAGCAAAATACGATTTTATTCGTAATAGAATTATTTTTTAACAATTAATTTATGGAGACGTCGAGTTTCGATTCGGCTGCGAGTAGATAACTATCTAAACTTTCAGTATGGCACCACAACGCCCGGCCTCATATTACACGGACAAATTTAAAGTCGGTCCCAATAAAGAGATTAAATTAAAGGACTGGCTGACCGATGATGATGATAAGCCCGTTTCCAAAGATGAAGGAGAGGTATTACTAAAAGCCGACATACTAAAACTTTCTGATATTCAGGAAAGGTTATACGCTTCAAATAGGTATAGTGTATTGATTGTTATACAGGCCATGGATGCTGCCGGCAAGGATAGTGTAATAAAACACGTGATGAGTGGATTGAATCCTCAGGGCGTCACTGTAACTCCTTTTAAAACGCCCACTCACCAGGAACTCGAACACGACTATTTATGGCGTCATTATATTGCGCTGCCTGCACGGGGGATGGTCGGTATTTTCAACCGGTCTCATTATGAAAATGTATTGGTTACAAGAGTTCACCCGGAATATATATTGAATGAAAATCTGCCTGACATCAAATCAGTAAAAGATATAGACAAATCTTTCTGGGAAAAAAGATTTCGCCAGATCAATCATTTTGAGCGAATATTAGTTGACAATGGCACGGTAATCCTCAAATTTTTTCTGCATGTTTCAAAAAAAGAGCAGAAGAAACGTTTTCTTGAACGCATCAACGATCCTTCAAAAAACTGGAAATTTTCTGCGGCAGATTTGAAAGAAAGCGGATTATGGAAAGAATATAGAAAGGCATACGAGGATTTGTTGAAAAATACCTCTAATCTGCTTTCTCCCTGGTACATAGTTCCGGCTGATGACAAATGGTTTACTCGGTTTGTCATAGCCAACATCATAGTGAATGAATTAAGTCGCCTGGACCTGAATTATCCCCAACTCAGTGAGCAACAGAAAACAGATCTCGAGAATTCGAAAAAATTACTGGCCGGAGAATCTGAACTTGCAACTGACAACAGCGAATAAAACTTATTCCGGTCTTCTTAGCGGTTCGATGCAGAATGAGCATTATTTCAATCTTGTAACTAGTTCCTTTTGAATTTTTTGTGTTTTCAGAGTCTTAGCCTGGGCATCATGAGTGCCATAAATTTGTGCCAGGGTAGGGGCGATTACGAGTGAAACAATCGACATTAATTTAATCAGGATGTTCATAGAGGGTCCCGATGTGTCTTTAAATGGATCACCCACCGTATCTCCTGTTACAGAAGCTTTATGTGGTTCAGATTTTTTATAGAACATTTCTCCGTTAATCTCCACGCCTTTTTCAAACGATTTTTTTGCATTGTCCCATGCTCCACCCGCATTATTCTGAAACATACCCATCAGTACTCCACTCACCGTAGCACCAGCC
>DASXNJ010000359.1:0-26162 GCA_036495145.1 Puia sp. | reverse complement strand
TCAGATTTTTGAGTACCCGGACAGCATTATAAAAAATCTTAAAATTGAATACTGTCCAGCTTGATTAAAAAAAATATGAATCAGAAGAGTTGAAAATTCAAGAAAATATTTACAAGTTCTCAAATTCAAAATTCCTCAAATTTTTAAACCCTTCTCTTCTTTGGAGGACGACACCCATTGTGTGGCAAAGGGGTAACGTCTTTGATCATGACTACTTCAATTCCATTATTCGCCAGGGAACGGATTGCGCTTTCTCTTCCGGATCCCGGACCTTTTACAAAAACATCAACTCTTTTCAAACCTGCATCCAACGCCGTTTTTGCAGCATCAGCGGAAGCCATTTGTGCAGCGTAAGGCGTGTTTTTTTTGGAACCTTTAAAGCCCATTTTACCGGCACTGCTCCATGAAATAAGCTGTCCGTTTTTGTTGGTAATGCTGATAATGATGTTGTTGAAACTGGCAGAAATATGCGCGTCTCCGTACGCATCTACCTTAACCACTCTTTTTTTCGCAGCTGCCTTCGCGCTGGTAACCTGTTGTGCTTTTGCCATTTTTCGAAATAGGTAATCTGGTTATAAAAATTTCCCGATTTTGTCGGGATCGAATCAATCCTCCCCGTGCATCCCGTATCCGGTATTGATTCCTGAACGATGCTATATAAAATTTCTTCGTCCGAAGACGAACTATCTGCTACTTCTTAGGCGCTTTCTTCTTACCTGCCACTGTTCTTCTTTTTCCTTTACGCGTACGACTATTAGTACGTGTGCGCTGGCCCCTGACAGGTAATCCTTTACGATGACGAACACCCCGGTAACAGGCAATATCCAACAGACGTTTGATACTCATCTGAACTTCAGAACGCAGGGCACCTTCAACTTTCAGTTCATTGGTAATTATATTACGGATAGCGTTTAGTTCATCATCATTCCATTGGGACACTTTCTTATCGAAATTGATTCCCGCTTTGGAAAGAATGTACTTGGCTGTTGACGGTCCTATTCCGAAGATATAGGTAAGACCGATTTCGCCTCTTTTGTTTTTTGGTAAGTCTACTCCGGCAATACGCGCCATCTTTTACTTTTTAAGCTGAAGGCCTGAAGCTGTTAGCTTCGGGCTTTTCTGATTTTAAATGGTTACTTTAATTTTCAATTGGTCATCAACCGTTTAACCCTGACGTTGTTTAAAACGGGGATTCTTCTTGTTGATGATATATAACTTCCCCTTACGGCGCACGATCTTGCAATCAACGCTGCGTTTTTTTATGGATGCTCTTACTTTCATACAAGTATCTTTTTATTATTTCTGCTTACCCTTTTACTAAGAATAAACTATCTGTCTAACTCTTATTTATATCTAAATATGATCCTGCCCCTTGTAAGATCATACGGACTCATTTCCACTCCCACTTTATCGCCAGGCAATATTCTTATATAATGCATCCTCATTTTTCCTGAAATGGTGGCCAGGATTTCATGCCCATTTTCCAGCTTCACCTTAAACATGGCATTGGACAGTGCTTCGACAATAGATCCATCCTGTTTAATAAGCGCTTGTTTAGCCATAGATTTTGGGAGCGCAAAGATAATATTACTCAGCCAAAGAATAAAATTTCATCGAATAAATATCGGTTCCCGGGTAAATAGGTCAAAAGAACGGCTCAAAATGACAAAATAATGGGGTTTTAGACCCTGGCGAGGTCCACTTTTGTCATTTGGTGATAGAAATTCTGGAGATCATGAACCCCTATCGGATGGTGAATATGCCGTCGGTCTTCCCGGTACCAGATTTCAAATTCATTAAACTGATCCACCGCCGGTATCATCAGTCTGAAGGGACCGCGCATATATTTGACTGATTTGTCCTCGTTTACGACTTTGTCAAAACCCAGTTTGACCAACTGTTGATCATCTAATGGGATGGAATAGAGGTCATTCGCATCAAACCAGTCGTCCTGGTCTCCATTATGTACGCAAATCTGTTTGTCTTCATGGTTGATATCCGTCACTTCTCCGTCAAAACGCTCTCCGCCAAAATCTGCCTGGATAATATCCCCCGGCTTTAAGTCCTGAAATCTGATCATATGGCCATATTTTGAGGGTATGAATATAAAAAAATTATGTGAATCCAATTGTTTAACGGATTAAGAACGGGTTTCAAAGACCCCGGCCGATGATTTCCCTTCCAGGCCATGGAACGACTGCAATAATTACCACGAGGGCAATAAAAAAAAGCCAGAATGCCCTCTTATATTTTAAGGGATCAGGTATCTGTTTCTTTACGACGGCTCTGCCAATCGTAATCAATATGGTCGCCACCACCATCCCAAATGGATGTTCTACCCAGTAAAACCGGTAGAAAGTGTCCTTCATCAGTGCAACTCCCTCAGGTAATCCGCTGCTAAGTATTCCAAACCGGCCAAAAAACAAAAGGATCAGGCCGATCAGCAGAGTAGTATGCGCGAATATCATTGTAAACAGCCAGAGTTTGGTATCTCCCTCCCGAAGTTCCCGGTTTTTAATCCATCCAATAAAGCTTTGCACGATTGAAAGAACAAGCAGTATCAGTATCACCCAGCGTAATATGCTATGAATCTGCAAAAGAACAGGAAACATATAAATAGTTTGGTATGAAATTAAAGCATTTACATATCTGAAAGCGAAAGCGGTACGGAATGATTTAAATTTGCGGATGGCATGCCATAAATATCCCTCTTGTTTGTTATTGCTGTTGATATTGACTTTTACTTCCTGCAAAAACAAAGGGCATGATTCCGGAATACCTGTTTCAGCGGTAGAAATCAACCCGCTTTACAAAAGCCTCAATGATAGTATAAAAGAGTTCCCCACAGACGCTTCTCTTTATCTGCGAAGAGCAATGCGCCTGACACAGGAAAACGCCCATGAGTTGGCATATGATGATTTTCAGAAAGCCTGGTCGCTTCAGCCATCACTTGAAATTTCATTACGCTATGCATCCAATATGGCCATTTTGGGGAAACATGCTGAAAGAATCAGGCTGCTGGAGTCTGTAAACGATCAGTATAAATCAAACCCGCAGGTGCGGAGACTATTAGCAGAAGCGTATGCAGGCTTTGGAAAACCTGAAAAGGCGCTGCTCATTTACAACGAAATGATCGCAAGGGATTCTCTTGATCCGGAAACCTTGTATGAAAAAGCAATACTGCTGGAACAATTGAAAGATACGGTGAATGCCATCGCTGACCTGCAAAGAGCCTATTCAATACAAGGAGTAGACACTTACGGCCTGGAACTTGCCCACTTATATGCTGAACAAAGAAATCCGAAGGCACTTGAGATTTGTAATTTTATTTTGAAACAGGATTCTGCATTCATATTGATTGATCCTTTTTTTATAAAAGGAATCTATTTCTCAAACATGAAATTATATACGAAGGCAATAGCCCAGTTTGATTCTTGCATTTTGAGGGACTGGAAAACTACGGACGCATATCTCGAAAAAGGACGAGCTTTTTTCCATATGGGAAATTTTAATGACGCTATGAAGACTTTTAATATGGCAATTACCGTTTCAAATACTGATCCGGATGCTTATTACTGGCTGGGACGTAGTTATGAGGCGCAACACAAGAAGTCGGAAGCCATTAATAGTTACAGGAAAGCCATTTCACTGGATCCTGATTTCATCGAAGCAAAGCAAAGGATGGGACTCCTCGATAGCGGATTTGTCCATCCTTCGCACTAACATTACATTTGTTTGAGGTAACAAAAAAACGCGCACATGCCACTGATCGCACCTTCACTACTCGCGTCTGATTTTCTTCGTTTGGAAGATGTGTGTACGATGATCAATGAAAGTGAGGCCGACTGGCTGCATTTAGATGTTATGGACGGCAGGTTTGTCCCCAATATAAGTTTCGGCATTCCTGTTATAGAACACATCCGAAAAGTGACGAAAAA
The DNA here is from genome assembly GCA_036495145.1 of Puia sp. Classification (GTDB taxonomy): domain Bacteria; phylum Bacteroidota; class Bacteroidia; order Chitinophagales; family Chitinophagaceae; genus Puia. The sequence continues at coordinate 22,224 of DASXNJ010000359.1, read as the reverse complement.
AATCTGCGATGTACATCTGATGATTGAAGAGCCGGAAAAACTGACACCCGCTTTTAAAAAAGCGGGGGCAGATATATTGATCGTTCACCTCGAAACTTGCAGAAACCTGCACAGTAACATACAACAAATACGATCCCTGGGCATGAAGCCTGCTGTGGCTGTCAATCCACATTCACCGGTTGAATTATTGAAGGATATTCTGGAGGATTTGTATCATGTACTCATTATGACGGTTAATCCGGGTTTTGGAGGTCAATCATTTATTCCTCATTCGCTTGAAAAAGTGAAGGAGTTGAAAAAAATGATCGTGAAGACCGGAAAGAAAGTTCTTATTGAAGTCGATGGTGGTATTACACTTGAAAATGCACCTTATCTGGTGGAAGCCGGCGCGGATATCCTGGTTGCAGGCAGCAGCATATTCCAGGCAAAAGATCCAAAAGAAACCATCCGGCTGCTGAAGCGGATAGTATGAGGGGGCCGTTATTTATATTTTTATTGTTTTTCCCCTTTACACTATTGCTTGCCCAAAAGTCAGGCGCAATCATTTCTGGAAAAATTTTGGACGAAAATGAAAAACCCCTATCTGGAGTATCGATCGTTTTACTCGGCAGGGAAACCGGCCTTGTCAGCAGCGACTCCGGAACTTTTCGAATGCACGTCCCAGTTGATAAAGCATTTGCTCTTGTTTTTTCCTATACCGGGTATAAGAGTGTCCAGCAGAATTTTATCATGAATGATAAGGAAGAGGAACATATTTTCATCCGGATGGAAAGATCAGAAATGAAACTGGATAGCATAATAGTAACAGACGAGCGCGATCGAAAAGAGGCGGGACTTATTCGTATTAATCCAAAAGATGCAATCAATATTCCCACGCCCATCGGAGGAATTGAAAGTCTTATCAAAGTGTACGTTGGATCGAACAACGAGTTGACATCACAGTATTCCGTGCGGGGTGGTAATTACGACGAAAATCTCATCTATGTAAATGACTACGAAATTTTCAGACCATATCTGGTGAGTAATGCACAGCAGGAAGGACTGAGTTTTATCAATCCGGAAATGACCCGCAATGTAAATTTTTATAACGGTGGTTTTCAGGCCAAATATGGCGATAAAATTTCTTCCGTACTGGATATACAATATAAAAAACCGACAGAATTCGGAGGCTCTGCTTATATCGGCTTGCTGGAACAGGGTCTTGAACTGGAAGGCAATTCAAAAAACAGGAAATTCAGTTATATCATAGGTGCCCGTAACAGAAGTTTTACAAACCTGCTAAGTTCGCAGGAAACGAAGGGTGAATATATTCCATCCTCAGCAGACGCACAGGGATTGTTTACCTATCAGTTCAACAGTAAGAATTCTCTCGAATTATTCACCGTCTATTCCCAGACATCCTTTAACCTGATTCCTTTATCAGCCCAATTAAGTACGGCGGTGTTCTCTCCTTATTTCTCGGCAAACCTTGGCCTTGATGTTTTTTTTAGCGGCCAGGAAAAAGACAAATACAAAACGGGTCTGGTGGGACTTACATGGAATCAGCAAATAAATACAAACCTGAAACTGAAATGGATGATTTCCAGTTTCAATGATAATGAAAGTCAGAACTATGACATTACAGGTGACTACTTGTTCGGCGAAAGAGATTTTGACAAAACCACTACAGACTTTGGGAAAATCATAAACCCCTTAGGTATTGGAAGCAATCAAAACTTTGCCCGGGATAATTTAAACATTCATTTATACAGTTTTGCGCACAAAGGATATCTGAACAAAGAAAACCAGTATTTGCAATGGGGCGTGTCAGCAGAATTGCAGACGGTTCGGGATCAGCTGCACGAATGGAGCTATGAAGATTCCGTAGGATACTCATTGCCTTTTCAACCAGGTTTCCTTAATCTGAATAATGTAGTAAATGGAAATAATAGTCTGAATATCGGAAGGTTTACCGGTTTTTTTCAGGACAATGTCAGTTTCAAAAAAAATCCTGCATTAACGTTACAGGCGGGTGCACGTTTAAATTATAATACGTTTACCCGTCAATTTTTAATTTCACCTCGTTTGGGATTTTCCTGGAAACCAAAGAATACGACACAGGATATCATTTATAAAGCAGCAGTAGGAATCTATGATCAGCCTCCTTTTTACCGCGAATTGCGTGCGCCGGATGGAACCATCAACGCATCTGTGAAAGCCCAGCAAAGCGCGCAGGCCAGCGCTGGTTTTGATATCAATTTCCATCAGAATAATAAACCATTTCGTTTGTCAGTAGAAGCATATTATAAGTATTTGTGGAATGTCAACCCTTATAATTTAAATAATGTAAGCATCCAGTACGACGCAACCAACAATGCGAAAGCATACGCAGTAGGTGTGGAAGGCCGGTTGTTTGCAAATCTTGTAAAAGACGCAGAAAGCTGGGTCAGTATCGGCATCATGCAAACAAAAGAAAAAATAGATGGCGCCAGTTACTACAATTATAAGATCGACTCGTTGAATAAACCACTGGACAGTACCCTGGTTCAACAGGGATGGACCAGGAGACCCACAGACCGGCTGTTTACATTGGGAATGTTTATACAGGACTATCTATCGACCAATAAAAACTTTAAAGTTTATTTGAACCTCATTTACGGAAGCAATCTGCCCTACAGTGTCCCCGGTAGTGTAAAGTATCGTAATTCCCTGATTATTGAACCGTATATAAGAGCGGATATCGGTTTTAGCGCTTTACTTCTGGATAATGACAAATCGAACCGCCGCAGTCATAATCCTTTTCGCAAACTTGAAAATATCTGGGCCACCCTGGAAATTTTCAACGTGATTGATCGGGAAAACACGATCTCCTATCTTTTTGTCAAAGATTTCTCAAATGTCACTTATGCTATGCCTCAAAGGCTCACTCCGAGGCTGATCAATTTGAAACTGGTAACCCGTTTCTGAGAAATGTCCAAAAAAGACAGAACCTTTCCCAGTCAGGGAGAAATCTCTTTTTCAATAAGAATATAACATATTGGTTTTAAGCTGTTTGGGAGTTGGCAGGCAAATGGATATATAGTTATCAAATCAAACCTATGAAATCGATAAAGAATCTTATAGAAACGTTGAAAGAGCTGATTTCCGAAGCTTCCCAAAACCGGTCAGGTTATGAAAATATGCGACTGATTCCGGTGCCTGTGAAAACACAGCAGAGGAGGTTGCCAAATGCAAACAATAATAATCAGTAATGTTTAAGACTGAAGCCGGCGCATTGTCTGACTCGATACTCTTAACCATGGAAATAGCAACATATCCCGAGAAATTTTCAGACGACATAACGATTGAAATCAATACAATTTCCGAGGATCATTGCATTATCACGCTTTCCAACCAGACAGGCAATATATTGAGGATGATGGGAGTTAATATAATACAAGGAAAAAATGAGATTCATTTTGATAATGTTACAATGCTTGAAGCAGGAACATATCAAATCAGTGTAAAAAATACTACTTCAAAGATTCTATATAGTTCAATGCTTATCAAGTTATAAATACAGTTACCAGATATTTAAACTACACTTTTGCAGGATAAAAAAAAGGAACCTTTTCAGGTTCCTTTTTTAATTGAACCGTCAATCTGAAAGTTAAATTCAGACCGCTGTATTCGTTCATCCATTTCTATTTTATAAAGTCCGATTAGGCTTTTAGCTTTGTATCTGAAGATTATCTCTAAATGATCAGACTCTCCGTCAATATAAACAAATTCGCAACCCTTCGGAATAGTCGCGGAGGGAATAATCCGGATGTTGTAAAAGCTGCCATTGATGCTCAGCGTTTTGGTGCGGACGGAGTAACCGTTCATCCCCGTCCGGATGAGCGACATATCCGTTATCAGGATGTTTTAGATATAAAAAAAATAATTAAAACTGAATTTAATATCGAAGGAAATTGTGAAGAACAAAAATTTGTAGACCTGGTACTCTCTGTAAAACCGGATCAGGTAACCCTTGTTCCGGATGCACTCAATCAGATAACTTCTAATCACGGTTGGGATACTATCCGATATGCCGGATATTTAAAAAATATTATCCCTGTTTTTAAGAATGCCGGGATCCGGGTTTCCATTTTTATAGATCCCGTGATGGCAATGGTTGATGCTGCCCAGGAAACCGGGACCAATCGTATAGAATTATACACTGAAGGATATGCTAAAAAATACCATGACAATAAAATGGCAGCCATCCAGCCCTATCTGAAGGCGGCTATCCGGGCAAAAGAAATTGGGTTGGGTATCAACGCCGGTCATGACCTGGATTTGGAAAACCTGAGATATTTTGCGGAAAATATTCCATGGATCGACGAAGTATCCATCGGTCATGCACTTATCAGTGATGCGCTTTATCTTGGATATGAAAACGCTGTACAGCTTTATAAAAGACAGCTGAAATAATTGTCAATTGTCAATGATTCAGTTGCATCCCAATAGGGCACACAATTTTGAATCAAGATCGGCACCACGTAAATTTTTCCCTACAATTTTTCCGTTCGGATCGATCAGAAAATTTTGTGGTATTTGTTGTATACGGTATTGTTGTGCGACTGCATTATTCCAAAATTTCAGATCGCTTACCTGGGACCATGCCAACTTATCATCCTGGATCGCTTTGATCCATGCTTCCCTGGTTCGGTCGAGGGAAACGCCCAATACGGTAAAATTTTTTGCTTTAAATCTCTCATAAGCGGAGAGCACATTCGGATTTTCCATCCGACAGGGTTTGCACCAGCTGGCCCAAAAATCTACCAATACATATTTCCCTTTAAATGATGAAAGGCTTACCGGTATTCCTGCTGTATCCGCTTGAATGAAATCCATGGCCTCCGTCCCAATTGCGCCTACTTTGCCATTATCAATCTGTTGCCGGATATAAGATCCATATACACTTTGTTGAACATCTGGCGACAAGCTGTTAAATCGGCGCTCCAATAAAAAAACATCATCGGATAACTGATTCACTACAACCAACAGGAAAGGACTGACATAGGATGCTTTTTTTTGCTGTATAAAGTTGTCGACCCTTGACTGGATCTCCATCGCAACCTTTTGATAAGCCTCGCCGATTGAATCTCTTTTCGAAGCGGCGTCCGGCGAATTTGACAACTGACTAAGTTGATTCAGCTGCGCAAAATAATTATTAAACGTTTGTTCAAATATGATAAAATCGGCTTCGCTGACTGAGCCCTTCACCTGCAGGGTTCCGAGATTTTCTATATCACCGTTAACGGTTATTGACTCATTACCAATGAAAAGTGAAGACTTCTTTTGCGCAGAGGAAAAATTCAGAATGACCAGACTGGGCTCATTCACATGACCTTTTAAAACAAATACTCCACCATTTACTTTTCCCCTGGCCAAAGTATCCGTTGGCTTATTGGCATCCGTGATACTGACCAGCGATTTTTCACTTACTCCCTTCACATGACCTTCAATATGAAACGCCGCAGGGTTTTGTTGTTGCGCCTGCACGGTCCCTGCAACCAAACTCAGAAAGATGACATATTTTTTCATGCAGTTTTTTTATTATGCCTGTTTTCAAGAACGTCCGTAACCTCTTTTAAATTATGTCCCCGGGCTTCCAATAAAATGAGATAATGAAAAAGCAGATCTGCCGCTTCATTTAAGAACAAATGCTCATTTTGATCCTTCGCCTCAATTACAAGTTCAATAGCCTCTTCACCCAGTTTCTGGGCTATTTTATTAATCCCCTTTTTAAACAATCCGGAAACATAAGAGTTCTCTTCGGGATGATTTTTTCTGTCCTCTATTATTCCTCCAAGTACATCTAAAAATCCCGCCATGCTATTTTTTTCGCCAAAACAAGTATCTGCACCTGTATGACAAACGGGACCCGTCGGGATAACGTAAATCAGCAGGGTATCGCCATCGCAATCGAGCTTAATATCCTTCAGAATCAGGAAATTACCGCTTTTTTCACCCTTGGTCCAAAGCCTGTTTTTAGAACGGCTGAAAAAAGTGAGCTTACCGAGTTCACGGCTTTTATCCAATGCATCCTGGTTCATGAATCCCAGCATCAGCACTTTACCCGTCAGAAGGTCCTGCACAATCGCCGGCACCAGGCCATCGGTGTATTTCGAAAAATTAATTTCCATAACTCAAAATTATATTCTTATGTCGATACCTTCTTTTATCAGAAATTCTTTCAAAGCTGTGATAGGAATTTCTCCAAAATGAAAGATACTGGCAGCCAGGGCAGCGTCCGCTTTCCCTTCCTTAAAAATTTGAGAAAAATGTTCCATAGTCCCTCCCCCTCCGGATGCGATCACCGGTACCGGTAGATCTTCAGCCAATAAACGGGTTAATTCGATTGCAAAACCCTTTTTTGTTCCGTCGTGATCCATCGACGTCAGCAGAATTTCACCGGCTCCCATTTGCACGCCTCTTTTTGCCCAGTCCATACAAGTCGTCCTGGTTTCAACGCGACCACCGTTCAGATAAACAAAATATTCTCCATTGATTCCCTGCTTTACATCGATTGCCAAGACAACGCACTGACTTCCAAATGCCTGCGCAAGCTCCGAAATCAATACAGGATTTTTGTATGCAGATGTGTTAACAGATATTTTATCGGCGCCGTTTTCCAAAAGAATACTTACATCCTCAACGGAAGATATTCCACCACCAACTGTGAACGGTATATTTATATGCTGTGCAACACGGCGGACCAATGCACTCAGTGTTTTTCTCTTTTCCTGTGTGGCCGTTATATCCAGGAATACAAGTTCGTCTGCTCCCTCTGACGCATAGCGGGCACCGAGTTCTACGGGATCACCTGCATCTCTGAGATTCACGAAGTTTGTTCCTTTCACTGTTCTCCCGTTTTGAATGTCAAGACAGGGTATAATTCTTTTAGCCAACATTTGCCAGATCTTTAAGAGTAATCAATCCTTCATAAATCGCTTTTCCGACGATGGCTCCCTTACATCCCAAATCTTCCAACTGATAAATATCGTCGAGAGAACGAATACCCCCGCTTGCGATGAAATGAATGTCAGCAAAGCGTTCATTTATTTTTTTGTATAAATCCAGTGAAGGCCCCTTCATAGCACCATCCATTTTAATGTCCGTACAAAAAATCTGATGTATGCCAGCCTGTTTATATTTTTCAATAAAACCAAAAATTTCGATATCGGTATTAATGGTCCAACCGCTAATAGAGATTTTTTCATCCCGCACATCTGCTCCCAGTATAAATTTTTCCGGATGATAGAGTAGTATCCATTCGCGCAGGAGTGCTTCATTTTTTACGGCAACACTGCCAACAGTAGCATATTCGGCACCGGATTCAAAAACGATCTTTAGATCATTGACTGTTCCTATGCCTCCCCCAAAATCAATCGTAAGATCCGTTTTAGTGGCAATGGCTTCCAGCAACTTCCAGTTTCTTACACGTCCTTCCTTTGCACCGTCAAGGTCAACAAGGTGTAATCTTTTTAATCCCGCATCCTCAAATTGACGTGCTACTTCCAAGGGCTGCTCATTATAAATTTTCCCGCTTGTAAAATCGCCCTGGGTAAGCCGGACGCATTTTCCGTTTAAAATATCAATCGCAGGAATTATCTCTATAGGCATAGTGTAGTCTAAAGTTGAAGAAAATTTTTCAGGATACGCTCTCCTGCAAATGAGCTCTTCTCCGGGTGAAATTGAACACCGAAGAAGTTTTTCCTTTGCAAGGCGGAACTGTAGGGTTGAATATAGTCCGTTTTTGCAATCGTTGTCTCGCCCAGTCCGACATAGTATCCATGTACAAAATAAGTATAACTGTTTTGAGGAACTCCGGCAAACAGTCCGGATTTCAATTCATAAATATTATTCCACCCCACCTGTGGCACTTTGAGATGCTGATCAGTTGTGTCCGAAAACTTTTTTACAGTTTCATTGAATATACCAATACAACGGGTCTGATTTTCATCTGAATGTGCACATAACAGCTGCATACCAAGACAAACGCCCAGGACGGGTTGACGAAGATCCCGGATCAATAAATCCAGTTTCCGGTCGCGTAGATAATTCATGGCGGAACTCGCTTCTCCGACACCCGGAAAAATAATTTTATCGGCATTACAGATCAGATCCGGTTCATCTGTTACCAGCGCTTCAGCGCCTATACGCTCAAGTGCAAAAAGTACGGACCGGATATTTCCCGCATTATATTTTATAATTACAATTTTCATTTCAGTGAGTTGATAAATTCCTTTGTTCTCAATGGAATCTCCTGCTCGGTCGCATGCTCAAGGGCTTTTATATATGCAGTGCCAATAATTGCACCGTTTGCATGCGAACAGGCTTTCCCGAAACTGGATCTGTCGCGAATACCGAATCCGATTAACACCGGATTTTTTAATTTCATAAAGAGAAGTCTTTCAAAATATTTCTCCTGCTCTTGGAGCGCTGCAGTCTGGCCGGTAGTAGATGACGAAGAAACCGCATAAATAAAGCCTCCGCTTAACTGATCCAATTTTCTCAATCGTGTTTCCCCTGTTTCGGGAGTGACCAGGAATACAAAATCAAGATTGTATTTTCTGATAATGAATCCAAACTCCTCTTCAAATTCAAACATGGGCAGGTCGGGCAGAATGAGACCGTCAATACCTGCTGTAGCTGCGTCACGGCAAAAATTATCAAACCCGTACTGCATAACCGGATTCAGATAACCCATAAACAAAACGGGAAGATGAATTTCATTTCTAAAATTTTTCAGCTGATTGAAGAGATGACTAATCGTCATACCATTGTTCAGGGCAATAGATCCGCTTGCTTGTATTACCGGTCCGTCAGCCAGCGGATCGCTGTAGGGTATTCCCAGTTCAATCATATCAGCTCCCGCATCCTGCAGCGATTTCATAATCGTCATCGTACTATCCAATGCCGGATAACCGGCGGTGAAATATACACTAAGTACATTTTTGCTTTTTTCCTCAAACAATTTCTTTATTCGGCTCATTTTATTGAATTAATGCCAACAATATCGATAACACAAGACTGACATCTACTGACCGTCAAAAATTAATTTTCATATTACTGACGCTTCATTGCTTTCATATATGTGTCCAGATCTTTGTCACCCCTTCCACTCAGGCAAATAATAATCTTATCCTTTCTTGCAAAACTTAACTTTTCAAGAATAGCCAGGGCATGCGCGGATTCCAGAGCCGGGATGATCCCTTCCATTTTGGCCAGAAGAAACGCTGCGTTTAAAGCCTCACTATCCGTCACACTGTAAAACTCTGCCCTGCCGGAAGAAAAAAGATGCGCGTGCAGTGGACCGATTCCGGGATAATCCAGACCGGCAGAAATGCTGTGAGGTTCCACCACCTGTCCGTCCGCTGTCTGCATAACCAGGCTGCGACTTCCGTGAAGAATTCCCTTTGTACCTAAATATGTTGTTGCAGCAGACCGGCCGCTATTTAATCCTTCTCCTGCTGCTTCGACGGCGATCAGACGGACTTCCTTTTGATCCAGGTAATGATAAAACGCGCCTGCCGCGTTGCTACCACCACCTACGCAGGCAATGATTGCCTGTGGATATTCCATCCCTGTCTTTTCTTTGAGCTGCCATTTGATTTCAGCACTGATTACACTTTGAAATCTGGCCACCATATCCGGATACGGATGCGGACCCACCACGCTTCCTATGATATAATGCGTATCATTCGGGTGATTGATCCAATCACGGATGGCCTCATTTGTTGCATCCTTCAATGTCTTACTGCCGCTGGTCGCAGATATCACTGTGGCCCCCAGCATCTTCATTCTGGCTACATTAGGAGCCTGTCGCTGGATGTCTTTCTCTCCCATATAAACAATACATTCAAGGCCTTTCAGGGCACATACCGTTGCCGTGGCCACGCCATGCTGGCCGGCGCCGGTTTCCGCGATGATTCTTTTTTTCCCTAATTTTTGTGCAAGCAGTATCTGACCGATTGTATTGTTGATTTTATGGGCGCCCGTATGACAAAGATCTTCCCGCTTCAGATATATCGTCGTACCATACTTTTCACTAAGCCTGCCGGCAAAATATAAAGGTGTTGGCCTTCCGGCAAAATCTTTTAACAGCAATTCAAATTCTGCCCTAAAAACTGAATCGTTTATGATTGACAGATACCGGGACCTGAGATCCTCCACGTTGCCATACAGCATTTCAGGAATGAAAGCACCTCCGAATTCTCCATAATATCCTTGTTCAGAGGGTTGTTGATAAGTTATTCTTTCCATTATTTTTATAACTATTAGGTCAATGATTCCAGGAATGATTTTATTTTGACAAGATCCTTCACACCAGCATGCGTTTCAAACCGGCTGTTGATATCTATCGAAAAAAGTTTTTTAGATACTTCTTCTGTAAAAAATGATCTGAGTTTACCGGTATCCTCTGCTTCAATTCCCCCGCTGAGAAAAAAAAGTTTGTCAATACCCGCCGTTTTTAAAATATCCCAATTAAACTTTCTGCCGGTTCCCCCGTAACCCGCACCCATTGTATCGAACATAAACATATCGCAAGAGTCTTCAAATGATTTTGTAATCCACGAAATAGGATCTTGTTCGCTTAAACGGAAAACTTTTACAACAGTGACGTAATTGGCAATCTGCTCACAGGCTCTGGGCGTTTCATCACCATGCAGCTGCACCATATCAAGTCCGTATTCATCCACCGTGCGCATCATTTGTTCATAAGGTGCATTTACAAATACACCTACTTTGCCAATGCGTAGTTTCGACTTTTTCAGTTGTTCACCAGATATATTTTTGCCTGCATATCTGGGCGATTTTTGGTAAAAAATTAAACCCGCAAAATCGACACCCATTTCGTCAAGTTTCCTTACCTGGTCGAGCTGCGTCATTCCGCAAACCTTTACTCTCATCGGGATTCATTTTTAATTGATCAATAAAGGAAGCAAAAGCAATCGCGGGATCAGGCGCCTTCATAAACTGTTCGCCGATCAGGAAGCCGTTGAATCCGGCCGCTTTCATAAGCAATAAGGTTTCAACGTTGCGGATACCGCTTTCGGCGATGCGCAATTTATTTACAGGAAGACGTTCCGCCAGGCGGATGGAACGATCGACATCTACCGAAAAAGTTTTCAGGTCCCGGTTATTAATACCCACCACATCCACTTCATCACAAAGATGAACAAGTTCACTCTCATCATGGATTTCAAGAAGCACTTCCAAACCCAGTATTTTTGCCTCTGCCGCCAATTCCTGGGTTTCAGAAGGCTGAAGGCAGGCTGCAATTAATAATATCACATCCGCTCCCATTGCCCGTGATTCAACCAGCTGATAAGGATCCAGAATAAAATCTTTCCGCAAAACCGGTATCTCATTAAAACGTGCATTCAGCAGATCGACGGTCGAACCACCAAATGAAGGACGGTCTGTTAATACGGATATCACGGACGCCCCGTATTGAGTATATGCCCTGGTTACACTCTCTATTGTCGCAGAATCATTGATAATTCCTTTTGAAGGAGATCTTCTCTTGAATTCTGCTATTATGCCAGTTTTTTCAGGATCGAGAAGGAATTTTTTCATTGATAAAACATTCCTGTTAAACCCAGGCTCATTTTCCAATTGTCGAAGCGGCGATTCCTTTTTCCTCTTCTTTATTTCCTCTTTTTTATAAGAAACAATTTTTTCAAGTATGTTTAAAATGGACATTTTATTTCTTATTGCAGTGATATCAGTGTGTTTAAAGCATTCAACGCCCGTCCGCTTTCGAGACTTTCCACTGCGGCCATAAAAGACTGCTCATAATCCGAGTAGGCACCCGTGCAATATAATGCCATTGCTGCATTCGCAAAGACAACGGCATTCTGTGCCCAGGATCCTTTCCCTTTTAAAATGTCGAGAAAAATTTTTGCCGCCTCTTCAGGACTGTTTCCACCATATATGTCAGAGGGCACAACCATACGCTTCCCCAATTGTTCCGGTGTCATCACACGTTCACCCTCGTTGGTTATAACACGCGCATCACCTGTCAAAGACAATTCGTCGTATCCATCCAGACTATGTATAATAGCGAAGGAAGAATTGGTTTTTTGCAACATATAAGTATAAATGCGCGCCATCTCCAGATTATACACACCAATCAACTGGAATTTTGGATCGGCCGGGTTCACCAATGGGCCAAGCATATTAAAAAAAGTCCGGATACCCAGGTTTTTACGAATTGCACCAACCGCCTTTAATGCGGGATGAAAAAGAGGCGCATGCAGGAAACAAATATTTGATTTTTCGGTCTCCCTTTTCAATTTCACCGAATCGTTGCTGAGTTTGTAACCCAATTGTTCCATTACATTCGAAGCCCCGCTGATACTGGTAGCGCCATAGTTACCATGTTTGGCGACTTTTTGTCCAGCACCTGCAACAATAAAACAGGCCAATGTTGAGATATTAAAAGTATTTTTTCCGTCTCCTCCGGTTCCCACAATATCGATCGTTTCATATTCTTCCAGATCAGCTTTAATAGCGAGCTCCAGTAAAGCATCCCGAAAACCCTGCAATTCTTCAATGGTTATGCTCCGCATCAGAAATACTGTTATGAATGAAGTAATCTCCGATTCATTATATTGTCCGCGCGAAATACCGGACAATACCTCTTTTGCCTGTTCGCGTGTAAGTGTCTTGTATTCAAATAATATTTTAAGAATATTTTTCATCCTTTAATTCTTGATGCCCAAAGCCGGTTGACTTATAGCTTTTTTTAATATTATGAATTTACCTGATAACAAAATTTGGTGTCAGATCTTTCAATTATTGAATCGTGATCAGGCCTCACGCTTTATTTTCTTTTTTGGAAAGCCAATTCCGCATGATCATCTCCCCAACCGGTGTCAGCACTGATTCAGGATGAAATTGCACACCCAGTATATCATAGGTTCTGTGGCGCAATGCCATGATATGTCCCGACTCATCGGTAGCCGTAATTTCAAGAGAATCCGGAAAACTCTTTGGGTCGATCACCCAACTATGATATCGTCCGGCCATAAACCCGTCCTTCATACCGTTGAACAAATCCACATTAACAGTATCCGTCGTTTTTTGTCTTTCTGCTATATGTATGGGACTTGCCACCCCATGATAGACTTTTGAAAGATTCACCAGCTTTCCGCCAAAGGCTTCCCCGATGGCCTGGTGACCCAAACAAACTCCCAGGATAGATTTGGAAGAAGCGTATTTTTTTATCAACGGCAGCAGTGAACCTGCTTCAGAAGGCACACCGGGTCCCGGAGACAAAATAATTTTGTCATACCTGTCCACATCCTCAAGCAGAATCTGGTCGTTTCGGACAACGTCCACTTTGTCGCCGATGATCTTTTCAACCAGGTGAACAAGGTTGTAAGTAAAAGAATCATAATTATCAAAAACGAGAATTTTCATAACCGGTATTAAATTTTTTCTGCCAATACGATGGCGCGTTTTAATGCTCCGAGTTTTTGATTTACTTCCTCCAGTTCGGATTGCGGTTTACTGGCAGCCACGATACCAGCACCGGCCTGATATGTAAGTGTATTGCGACGACTGAGCAGGCTCCGGATCATTATAGCCTGCGTACAACTGCCGTCAAAACCAACAAATCCGATACAGCCGCCGTAGTAACTGCGCGCGGTAGGTTCGTACCCACTGATTAATTCCATGGCGCGTATTTTCGGCGCTCCGCTCAGGGTACCGGCAGGAAAGGTTACCGCCAGCAGTTCAAACGGACTTTTGTCTTTTTGCATCCTGCCTTTCACTTCGCTTACCAGATGGATGACATGGGAATAATATTGTACCTCACGGAAATGGACAACCGACACTTGTGTACAGAGTCGGCTGAGGTCATTTCGGGCCAGGTCAACCAACATCACGTGTTCTGCATTCTCCTTGGCATCTTCCAATAAAGCATCTGCTCTTTCTTTGTCAATCTCATCATTTCCGGATCTGCCACAGGTGCCCGCAATGGGATGCATGATGGCCTGACCATCCCTGATTAAAACCTGAGATTCCGGAGAAGAGCCCATCAGACGATAGTCTCCATAATCAAAATAAAATAAATACGGACTCGGGTTCACATTTCTGAGCGCGCGGTAAACATTGAATTCATCACCGGCAAATCCAAGTTGAAATCGCCGGCTCAATACGATCTGGAATACATCTCCACGCAGGCAGCTTTTAATTCCTTTCTTTACCATTTCCATGTAATCTGAATCCGTCATGTTACTGGTTTCCGTTCCTTTAACCTGAAAGGGAAAGACCGGTACATCTTTGGACTTTATTAAAGATTCAACCAACGGCAGCTCACTGTCGACATCGTCCACGTGATTTTCGCAGATGTATAGCTCATCTTTGAAATGATTGATGGCTATCACATATTGATAGAGCCTGTAACGCATAAGCGGTATAACGGGAGGTTCCGATTTTTCTTCCAGTTGTATACGGTCAAAAAAACGAACCGCGTCATAAGTCGTATATCCAAAAAGGCTCTGTGCTGTTCTTACCGGTTTTTCTTCGGACATGATCACATCAAAATGTTCCATGAACCCCCGAAGCAGAGCCGGTACATCAGCCGAACTCATTGGATGTTTTTGAGTTTGACGGCCCGGTAATTTAAATTCCATTTGTTCTTTGTCAGAAATCTCCACGCCGCCAATCGCATGAATACAAATAAATGAGTAACTGTTTTCAGCTGCGTGATAATCCGTGCTTTCCAGCAACACGGTATCCCGAAACCGGTCACGAACACGCAGATAGATCCCCACCGGTGTATATATATCCGAAAGTATTTTTTTGAATGTCGTATGAAGCCTTATTTTTTTCATTCTGTCTACCTGATTTTGATATGTCCGAACGACAAAAAAAAAGCCCCGGAAATAACCGGGGCCAGATATGTTTACAACATAGCGATCGCATTACGCGCCCCGACCGGAGTTTGTATGCCACCACCAAATTTTATTGAGTATCTGATTTGTCATGCTTTGCAAATATGGGAGCTAATTTTGAAATTTCCAAATCCGGATTAAATTATTCCTTTGGTCGTTGGCAGATGATTGCTGAGGGGATCCCTCTTCACAGCCATCCGAATGGCTTTGGCAAATGCCTTGAAAATCGCTTCAATTTTGTGATGCTCATTTTCGCCGTGACAGGTGATATTCAAATTGCAACGTGCTGCATCTGAGAAAGATTTAAAGAAATGAAAGAACATCTCCGTGGGCATATCCCCCACTTTCTCCCGGCGAAAATGCACATTCCAGACGATCCAGTTCCTGCCACCGAAATCCAGCAGAACCTGCGCATCAGAATCATCCATTGGTAGTACAAAGCCATATCTCTCCATTCCTCTCTTATCTGCAAGTGCCTTCCCCATAGCTTCCCCCAGTGCGATACCCGTATCTTCTATCGTATGGTGTTCGTCTATTTCGAGGTCGCCCCGCACATCGATTTTCAAATCCATATTGCCATGCCTGGCTATCTGGTCCAGCATATGATCAAAAAATGACAACCCTGTATGGATATCAGCTTTACCGGCTCCGTCAGCATTTAATTCAATACGGATTTTTGTTTCTTTTGTATTCCTTTCATGAACCACCTGACGAAGACCGGATTTGAGAAAAGAATAAATTTCACTCCAATGAGCAGATTCCAGCGCTACTGCTTTTTCGAGATCAGCCACAGAATCTCTGATTTCCTTTCCTCCCAATTGTGCATCCTGCTTTAACCAGATCGCTTTGCAACCCAGGTTTTTTGCAAGCTGCACGTCTGTTATTCTGTCGCCGATCACAAAGGATCCGGCAATATCAAACTGATCATTGTTCAGATAATCTGTGAGCATCCCGGTACCCGGTTTCCGCGAGGGTGAATGATCGATCGGAAAAGATCTGTCAATATGCACAGCGCTGAAATGAATGCCTTCGTTGGAAAAACATTGCATCACAAAATTCTGAACGGGCCAGAATTTATCTTCAGGAAACGCTGGTTTGCCCAGGCCATCCTGGTTCGTAACCATTATTAGCTCGTATTGCATTTCCCGGGCAATCCTCCCCATAAATTCAAACACGCCCGGATAAAACTCGAGTTTACTGAAATCGTCAATCTGATAGGTGGGAGGAGATTCTTTGATCAGTGTCCCGTCACGGTCTATAAAAAGAATTCTTTTCATTCAAATGTTTACAGCTTTTTTCGGGCTGATTTCACTTCAGATACTTTTACCCAAGATGCCTTATTTCCAAAACTATTTCGGATAAACGTAAGAACGAATGCGATCTCCTGATCTTTTATTTCCGCATTGCCATGCATTGTATTCTGATACGGTTTGCCATCTATCTGTTCTTGAGTATTCTGACCATTAATAAATATTTCTATCAATTTCGTTTTGTCGCCAGTAACAAATTTTCCATTCAAAGATGGATTAAATCCCTCAACGCCCAGACCATTTGCCTGGTGGCAGGAAAGACATTTATTTAAATAGACCACTTTTCCTGAATCCATGGAAACCTTATATGGCGATTTTTGAACAGCACAATGATTTCCCCCACGATCCGATTGCGCTTTTAGAACAGCCGGAATAATGATCAGAAAACAAATCAGGGAAAAAGATAAATGGCGCAACTTAATTGTTAATTTATTTATAGCTGATTTTCCATACGGTTCCCTTCACGTCATCAGTGACGTAAATTGCACCATCAGGACCCTGGGCAAGGCCGCAGGGACGGTGTAAAGCACCTCCTGAAGCGGTATTTTTCGGACCTCCGGAAAATCCATCTGCAAAAACTTCCCATTTCCCCGAAGGTTTGCCATTCTTAAAAGGAACGAATGCAACATAAAAGCCCTCCTGCGGTTCCGGAGCCCGGTTCCAGGAACCGTGAAACGCGATAAATGCACCGTTTCTGTATTTTTCCGGGAATTGAGTACCGGTATAAAATAGCAGTGCATTCGGTGCCAGGTGTGCTGGAAATGCAACTACAGGATTTATTGCGTCTGTACCTGCAGTCTTTTTTCCATCGCCGCCATATTCAGGAGCGAGTATTTTTTTGTGCTGTTTCGGATCGTAGTAAATATATGGCCATCCCGCATTATCTCCCTCATGTAATTCATACATGCATTCGGCTGGCAGTTCGGCATTGTCCTTATCAGTAAACATGGCGGGAAAGATAGAATGCAACTGATCCCTGCCGTGTTGCATGACGAATAACGTATTTGTAGAAGTATTCCAATCCAGTCCGACAACATTCCGCAATCCAGTCGCATAGCGGGTTCCGTTTGCATATGTCTGATTCAGTTTGTCGGCTCTGAACTTCCATATTCCAGCCGCTGAATCCAGCACGGGACAGGGTTTCCTTCCCATTGAACCTGTTTTTCTGTCTTCAATCTGACATGAATTTGAAAACGCACCGATATTGACATAAATATTCCCTTTATCATCCAGTGTAAAAGCCTTTGCTTCGTGCTCTCCACGTGCAATCAGGCCTGTGACTATTTTTTCCGGCTGATCTGCATTTAAAACTGTTCCATCACTATTCAGTTTAAATCTATAAATATCCACATCAGAAGAAGCATAAAGATATCCATTTTTCACTTTTATACCTGTGCCCTTAAATGATCCAAAGTCTGTTTCTTCATCTGAAATTCCATCGGCATTTTTATCCTTCAGACGCACAATGGTTTTTCCATTCTTGCTGCTGGCTAGTTTCACATAAACATAACCCGAAGGAGTAATGGAGATATGCCTCGCTTTTCCAAGACCGTCCGCAAATACAGTAGCGGTAAACCTTGCGGGCAACGTTAAAGTCACATCCGATGCAGGTTTTGACCGTATTGACAGCCTACTGGTATCTATTTCATTTAATTTGACAGCTTCGGAGCCCTGACAGGTAGCAGCCATCAACAAAAAAATAATAAAAAGATTATGACTGACTCGTTTCATAAGAAATCCTTTTTTGAGTGATAATAAATGTATGAATTTAGCTGATTCCAATTTTAGTTAATATGTCGAGAAGTTTTTCATTTTGTTCTTTTGTTCCTACTGTAATCCGCAGACAGTCAGAACAACCCGGAGCCGAACTGCGATCCCGAACAACAATACCAAGGTCGAGCAATTCATGATAAATCTTTCGGGCATTCTTTATTTTAACGAGCAAAAAATTTGCTTCACTTGGATAAACGTTAATAACAGCTGATAAACGGCTGATCTTTTCTGCCAGATCATTTCGCATTTGAACAATTTCCCTGATCATTTCGTTTACTTTATCTGTTCCATCCAGGGCCTTCAAAACGATTTCCTGTGTTGCCTGTCCGATATTGTAAGGGGGCTTGATCCGGTTCAACACTTCGATGATTGATTCGCCTGCAAATGCCATACCCAGACGTAATCCCGCAAGACCCCAGGCCTTGCTAAGCGTTTGCAAAATCACGAGGTTCGGATATTCGGTCAGTTCACGGATAAAACTCTTCTGCCGGGAGAAATTTATATAGGCTTCATCTATTACTACCAGACCATCAAAATTGTTCAGGATCATTTCAATATCATGCCGGTTAAAAGTATTTCCTGTCGGATTATTGGGTGAACAGAGCCAGATTATTTTCGTTTGGTCATCTGTCTGTCTCTCAAACTCAGCCAGATTTATTTCAAATGTTTCTGTCAGCGGGGCCCTCCGAACCTCCACATCATGAATGTGAGCACTCACTTCGTACATTCCATAAGTAGGCGGATGTATAATGACATTATCTTTTCCGGGAATACAAAAAGCCCGGTAAAGAAGATCAATACATTCGTCGCTACCGTTTCCGAGAAATATATTTTTAGGCTGAAGGCCCTTGATTTCCGTCATCTTTTCTTTTATCTTAACCTGGTGCGGATCCGGATATCGGTTATATGCCCCGGTTAATGCGGACCCCAGACTGTTCTCATTCGCGTCGAGAAAAATGTGTGCGGATCCGCTGAATTCATCTCTTGCTGATGCATATGGAATCAGCTTTTTGATATTGTCACGTAATAAAAGATTGATATCAAACATTACAGATATTGCTTGTTTATTGTTATTTATTCATTCGCAAAATGTCTTACCGGACGTTAGTCCTCAAATCGTATGTTAACTGCTTCAGCGTGCCCTTCCAGTCCTTCCGCCAAAGCCATTTCGATAATCGTATCCCTGATGAATTCTAGTCCTTCGCGTGTCAGATGCTGGAAACTGATTTTTTTCATAAAGCTGTCCACACTCAACCCGCTGTATGCCCTGGCAAAACCGTTGGTTGGAAGAGTATGATTCGTACCACTGGCATAGTCTCCGGCTGATTCGGGAGCGAAATTTCCAATAAAAACGGATCCTGCATTGCGCACGCCGTTTGCCAAACCAATAGCATTTGCACAAACGAGAATCAAATGTTCGGGTGCATATGTGTTTATAAGATCCATTGCCATTTCCCGATCTGCCAGCAAAATGATTTTACTGTTTTTCAACGCATTTAATGCAAAAGATTTTCGGGGAAGTTTTTCAATTTGTTCTTCCAGTGAAATGTTTACTTTTTCAGCAAAGGTGCGACTGTTCGTCACCAGAATCACCTGGCTGTCTGACCCATGTTCACATTGGGATAAAAGGTCCGCGGCCACGTAACCGGGA
Source organism: Puia sp. (assembly GCA_036495145.1). Classification (GTDB taxonomy): domain Bacteria; phylum Bacteroidota; class Bacteroidia; order Chitinophagales; family Chitinophagaceae; genus Puia. Next base: position 2,572 of record DASXNJ010000359.1, on the reverse strand, counting down.
ACAGCTGTTTCATCTGCAAAGACAGCCAACTCACTGGGTCCCGCTGGCATATCAATTGCAATTCCTTCCTGCTGGATTAATTTTTTAGCATGGGTTACATACTGGTTACCTGGTCCAAAAATTTTATACACCGGCGCAATGGTTTCTGTACCGTATGCCATAGCAGCTATGGCCTGAACGCCGCCCAATCTGAATATTTTCTGGATACCCATCAATTTTGCCGCATATAAAATGGCCGGATGAACCGTTCCGTCTTTTTGCGGTGGTGTACAGATCATAATCTCTCTGCATCCGGCAAGCGTTGCCGGTATGCCCAGCATCAGCAGGGTGGAAAACAGGGGAGCTGTTCCACCTGGAATATATAATCCGACTTTCTCTATGCCTACTGACGTGCGCCAGCATTTGATTCCTGCATTCGTTTCAACGACCGGTTCCGAAATCAGCTGGCTTTTGTGAAAGGATGTGATATTCTGCTTTGCCTGTATGATCGCCTTTTTTAATTTTTCATCCAACCTCGATTCCGCCTTTTCAATGTCGGTAGCGTTTACTGCACGATCATGCAAAATCACTTTATCAAATTGAAGAGCGTATTCGTCTACTGCCTTATCACCCCCGCTCCTGACACCCGTCAAAATTTTACGCACCATTTCATCCAAGCCGTCAGATTGAAAAACGGGCCGGGCCAATAATTCTGCCCATTGTTCCTTGGCAGGGCTGTCAATTATTTGAAGTAAAGGCATTATTGAATCATTTTTTCGATGGGTACAACAAGAATTCCCTGTGCACCGGCCATTTTTAATTTCTCAATAATCTCCCAAAAATCATCTTCATTCAATACGCTATGCACACTACTCCATCCAGCCTCAGCGAGCGGTAGTACGGTAGGGCTTTTCATGCCCGGAAGCAAAGCAATAATTTCTTTCAGGCGCTCATTCGGTGCATTCAGCAGGATATATTTCGTGTGCCTGGCTTTACGCACCGACCTGATCCGAAATAATAATTTCTCCAGGATTTGTTCTTGTTGGTTACCAATGGAAGGATGACGTATTAATACGGCTTCCGAGTGTAAAATGGTTTCCACTTCTTTGAGTCCATTCATGAATAAAGTGGATCCGCTGCTTACCAGATCGACAATCGCATCTGCGAGTCCGATACCCGGAGCAATTTCAACCGATCCGCTAATCTCATGGATTTCAGCGCGGATATTTTTTTCTTTTAGAAATTTTTCGACCAGTACCGGATATGTTGTCGCTATTTTTTTATCCTGTAAGTATTTGCAATCTCCGTAGGATTCGTTTCTTCCTATAGCGACGGATAACCGGCATTTACCAAATCCGAGTCTTTCAGATATGGAAACTTTCTTGTTTTTTTCGTAGATGACATTCTCACCGACGATCCCGATATCTGCGACGGCATCCTCGACATACTGAGGAATATCGTCATCACGAAGAAAGAACACTTCCATGGGGAAGTTATCCACTTCTGTTTTCAGTTTATTGATACCGTTTTTCAGATCGATACCACAGTCTTTCAGCAATTTCAGTGAATCTTCGAAAAGCCTGCCAGATTTCTGTATTGCAATTTTCAGCCGGGTGGCCATATAGTCAGTTTATTTTTTAAAAAAACAAGGGGCTTATCTTTCGATAAGCCCCTGCGATTATATTGTTTACACAAAGCATCAGCAGCCTACCGGCGGGGTAAGGGATGATGATGATGTATGTTGAAACGATTGTTCATAATGAAGCAGCAAAAATAATTGGACCGGCGCAGAGCTCCAAAATTATTTGGTGCCCTTGGCGTCAGCGAGGAATTTAGCCAGACCGATATCTGTTAAGGGATGTTTCAGAAGCCCAAGGATGGACTCCAGCGGACTGGTAACCACATTGGCTCCGGCTTCCGCACATTTAATAATATGAAGCGCACTACGGATTGATGCAGCCAGAATCTGTGTTTCATATCCCTGGATCGCATAAATATTCGCGATCTGCGCAATCAGTTCAACGCCATCCCAACCTGAGTCGTCAATCCGGCCAATAAAAGGAGATATGTATTTTGCACCGACTTTTGCCGCCAGGATCGCCTGCCCTGCAGAAAAACACAGCGTGCAGTTTGTGGCAATGCCATTATCAGTAAACCATTTCATTGCCTTAACGCCCTCCTTGATCATCGGCACCTTCACAATGATGTTGGGATTGATCTTTGACAGTTTCTTACCTTCTGCAACAATTCCGTCAAAATCTGTAGAAACTACTTCAGCGCTTACATCACCTTTTACCAGATCGGAAATAGTTTTATAATGTTTTATGATATTTTCTTCTCCGCGGATACCTTCTTTGGCCATCAGGGAGGGATTGGTTGTAACCCCGTCCAGAATGCCCAGGTCATTGGCCTCCCTGATCTGATCCAGGTTTGCCGTGTCGATAAAGAATTTCATATAATCAATTTAATAAAAATAGAAAAAAAATGGCAAGTTACTTATATCGCACCGCTCAACCACCTACCCTTGCTACCTTCCGGCCCTGGGGGATTCAGCAGGAGCTGGCCGTATAAGACTTGCCGCTGCAAATATACG
>DASXNJ010000358.1:0-7368 GCA_036495145.1 Puia sp. | reverse complement strand
CCATTCATGGCCCAGCCCACCATTCGTGCGGAAAGACGTGTACCGAGACAGGCAGCAATCGCGCCATAAGAAGTTACTCTGCCATAAGGAATTTGCCGCGCAACTTCATACACCAGTTCGAAAAAAGATTCTTCTCTTTTGCCGGAGGGTTGAATTTTATTGAGAGACTTACCCGCATCCGGAGACCGCTTTGTTTTTGAAGAAGTTTTTTTATGCACCATATTAAAATTGTTCTGCGTGTTCGATTTGTTTCAGGAGTTGCTGAAATTTCAGATCCGGAACGGGAATCCGTTCTTCCGGCAGGCTCAGTTTTATATAGTAAATTTTATTAGTTGCGGCGATATCCAATTTTTCATAATGCGTTTTTATATAAATCTCTGCGGGATTTTCCTGACGTCCATAAATGTCTTCCGAAGAATCCAATATATGTAAGCCATATAAGTCGGCGACCAGATTCGTAAAATGGAACAGCGCGGGTGAATCGGTTTTCAAATGAATAAAACCACCGGGTTTTAAAATATTTTGATATAGCCTCAGATAACGGGGATGTGTAAGCCTTTTTTTTGCTCTTGAAGTCCGCAGTTGCGGATCAGGGAAAGTGATCCAGATTTCGCTGACTTCAGCAGATAAAAAATAGCCATCAATTTTGTCGATATGGGTACGCAGGAATGCGGCGTTACGGATATTATTTTTTAGACCTTCGAGCGCTCCGGCATAAATCCGGTTTCCTTTCAGATCGACGCCGATAAAATTTCTTTCGGGGTACAGAGCGCCCATTCCAACTGTATATTCTCCTTTCCCGCAGGCCAGTTCCAGCGTGATCGGATTTTCATTCTTAAAGAAATGATTCCATTTACCTGACATGCCCTCAGGGTATTGCAATACATTCGGGAAATTTCCGATTGCTCGAAAACGAAGAAGTTTTTTTTGGCCCATGGCCCGGCAAAAATAAGACTAAGAAGAATTAGTTTTCTGCTGCAACCGGAAAATGGTTTGCAGCTGGAATTTTGGCTGCAGGCAATGTGATTTGTGGCTGGTTCGCAATACGCATTTCGCCCCTGTTGTTCACATGCAGTTTGCCTGATCTAATCGCATTATAAGCCAGGTTTCTATCCAGCAGTCCTTCAATCAATAACATAGCACCAAACAGACCGGAAAGATTCTGCGACATGGACTTCAATACACCCGTTTGGTCTATGATAAAATGGAAAGAATAATTTCCAATCATTCCCTCGGTGGCAATTTCCCAATATTTATATAAAACGCCGATCATCAGCGTGGCAGTGATAAGGACAGTGTAAGAAATTGTTTTTGAGATTTTCATTTTAACAGTGCAGATCATGTAAAAGCAAAGAGCCAATAAAAAGCTCATACCAAAATGTGCTGCATAGTGAACCAACTGAACATGCGTGGAAAGCGAGTCAGGAAAAATCACACCAAAACATAAAACGCCGGTAGCCAGTAAAAAAAGCGTTAGTTTATCTTTAACACTATATTCATTTTTCATTTTCCTCGTAATTATACTAACGGCTACCAGTCGAAATCCGTGCCAAAAACATTTCTTTTAGAGAAGATTAGCAATGACAGCTGATTGATGCGGATCAATAGTTATAGTTTTGTAAAATCATTTTTCTGCCACTGTCTGTCATTCGTTGAACAGGAGAATAATTATATATGATTTTAAGTCGTAATTCATTTTTCCTCATCCTGTTTTTTATTTTTCTTTCGCCACTGCCATTGTATAAATTTTTTTGGCTGGTCAGATCACAGGAAACGACCGGCACTTTTTACTTTACAGGACATGGTAACCTGGGTTCTGTATTGGGTATATCCACGTATCCCGTGATTTGGTTTCTATCGGGGAGGGATACCATCTTTTTCAACGGGAATGTTAACATTCCCTTAAAGCCTGATGAAAAAGTTTCAGTCCGATATCAGAAAGGAGATCCGTCAGATGCCAAGGTGAATACATTTTCCTGTGTCTGGGGAGATACAATGGCTTATGAATTTGGTCCTTTCCTGATTTTCCTGATTGTGTTTTTTCACCCCGATCTGGTGCCGAAGAAAACGAAAGTTCTTATCGGGAAAAAACCTCTGGTGAAGTTTTTAGAAAATTAAGATTGGTGTGGATCTTCATCATTCTGTTTCTTTTTAGAAGTAACGAACCTGGTCAATACGCCGATTGCAATAACAGAAAGAAAGACAATGCCACTAATATTCTGAAATTTTTTGCTTTTGTTGGTTAAATAAAAAATTACGAATAATAAGATGAAGACTGAACAGGTATAAACTATTTCGCGGAGTTTGGGATTCATTGGATAAAAATATATCTAAACAGGTTTATACGTACACAGATATGAAAAATGTTCTCGAAAATCACGCTGCCTCAAATAACAAATGCCCTCGTATTCGCGAAGGCATTTGTTTGAATTTGCTGCTGTAGAGGGAGGATTCGAACCTCCACGAGGCAGTTAGCCAAGGCACAATGTTAGTGGTGGTCAACCCCAGTCGGCCACGCCTTTCAGCGAGACCGGCATTATGCGATGTTTATCCTGTGATCCCCACCCCCGAGACAAGAGGGCATGTCTGCCAAATTTCATCACTCCACAGTATTATCAGGGCTTCTCAGCCATTGACATTGCAATATTATGGCAAAAAGCCCAAACCATTGCATATCTACTAATAAATATTTTGAAATATTTGATAATATTTAAATAATTGGTATATTTATTAAATATTATAAAAATAATCATTCAAAATGAGCGGTAAATTTAACCTAGATAAGCTGGATTTACAAATAATTCACGAAATGATGGAAAATGCTGAGATTTCATATGCTGATCTCGGTAAAAAATTATTTGTATCCGGGGGTACCATTCATGTCCGTATCAAAAAACTTCAGGAATTCGGGATCGTAAAAGGAACCAAGCTCAACGTGAATCTTAAACATCTTGGTTTTGATGTCATCGCATTTATTGGCATTTATCTGGAGAAAAGTTCATTGTATGATTCCGTTGCCAAGGAACTCCGGCGGGTTCCGGAAATCGTGAGACTGAATTACACAACGGGTAATTACAGCATGTTTGCAGAAATCGTTTGCAAGGATATTAACCAGCTTCGTTTTGTGTTGCATGATGAATTACAGAAGATAAAAGGAATCGAAAGAACAGAGACGTTTATTTCGCTCGATGAAAGTTTTAACCGCAATGTGCCTGTTTATAAGGAGGCTTAAGGCGTAAGGCTTAGGGCATAAGGCCTAACGCCTAAGGCCAAAAGTTTAACGCCTAAAGCCGGTTTGTTCTGTAGTATAGATAATGTTCTTGCCAGTTCATTTACATCGGCTTTAAACGATCAGACTTTCACATTCAAGGCATCTCTCAATCCATTGCCCAGCAGATTAAATGCGAGAACCAATAGCATGATGGCAATTCCCGGCGCCAGTGCCAGCATGGGATTATGTGTGATTATAAAATTATAATTCTCTTTGATCATGAGTCCCCAGCTGGGTTGCGGGGGCTGAACACCAATGCCCAGAAAACTCAGTCCTGCTTCTATTACAATCGCAGATGCAAAATTGGCGGCAGCGATGACCATTACCGGGCCGAGAATATTCGGCAGGATGTGACGGATAATGATACGGCCATCGCGATAGCCCAATGCCCTGGCCGCTTCCACATACTCCAGTTCCTTTACGGCGAGTACCTGGCCGCGTACGATGCGCGCTACATTCACCCACATGGTTAAGCCGATGGCTATGAACACCTGCCAGAATCCTTTTCCGAGCAACAAGGTGAGTGCAAAAACCAGGAGTAAGGTCGGGATGCTCCATATCACATTGAGTAGCCACATAATCAACTGATCAGTTTTTCCGCCGTAATAGCCTGCCAGGGCGCCCAGAAAGATTCCGATACTCAATGATAAAATAACCGTTATCAGTCCCACGGCGAGGCTCACCCTTACACCGATGATGAGTCTGCTCAGGATATCCCTGCCATAGCGGTCGGTACCGAGCCAGAATACTTTCGTCCGGATCTTCAGATTCCGGGTTTTCTGAAGATGAAAAAAAGACTGTCTTTCAACTATTGATTCATCAATCAGTTTCCGGACGATTAAACTATCACCCTGTTGTGACCAGGCACTAATGGGCAACCATTCGTAACGGTCATCCACACCTGAAATCAGGCGATGAAGAAAAGACGCCCGTGTAACTTCCTGCTGTTTTTTTATCAGCAGGAAACTCTGGCGATAACCCGGCTTTTGTCCACCAATTTCCAAAACCATCCGGTTTGCATATGGACTATGATCCGGCGCCAGAAAATAGGAAAATATAGCCATGATCAGAGAAAGGGTAATAATGATCATTCCAAAAACAGCTCCCCGGTTTTTTTTTAACCGTTGCCAGGTATCCGTTTGTATGGAGATATTTTCTTTCAAAACGTTATTTTACTTTACGGTTTTTCCATTCATATTTTCCAAAACTACCGAAACTGCCCGCGATCACGGTGTAGATAATGTGAAACGGCTGACAGAGTGGAAAATACTTCATGAGCGATTGTTGCTGAAAGAAACCTGCCACTTTGGAAACAAAAAAATATTCTGAAATAGTTTTGAATACAATCAATACGAGGAGCCAGCGCCAGTGACCGTAGAAAAAACATCCGATAAATAATATCAGAAGGCATGCATTCACCAGATATACCAGGGCCAGCGTTATAAAGGTCGCCGGGTGTTTATAATGAGAAATTTTGCTTGCCCATCGCAGGCGTTGATTTAAAAACGTTTTTATGTTTTCGGCGGGCGTCGTATTTACAATCGCCTCCGGATCTTTCAGGAATTGTATTTTATCCGGGTACCGGGATTGAATTTTTTTCATCAGAAGCATATCGTCTCCGGATGCAATATGATCAATGTCCTGGAATCCGTCAACTGCCCGGTACGCTTTTCTGGTATATGCCAGGTTGGCGCCATTACACATGGGGTAAAGTTTTTTATGGACAGCAGCTCCTGTGATTCCCTGTAGCGAGATGAAATCGAGTATCTGAAAAATGGAGAGCCAGGAACCGTCTGGAATAATTTTTACCGGCGCCGCAATAAACTGAAGATTTTCATTTTGATAAGCGTTTACAAGAACACGGATCCAATCCATCCCCATACTGCAATCTGCATCTGTGCAGATGATCAATTCTCCCGAGCTCTGTGCAATGCCTGTTTCTATTGCTTTTTTTTTGTATGAATTGATGTAGCCTGAAACAAAGTCAGAAAGATTAATGAGCTTGCAGGGCAATGGATGTTCCGTTACCAGCCGGTCTGTACTGTCTGTTGAAAAATCATTTACGACGATGATCTCAGTATATTCCTTTGGATAAGATTGTGCGAGTAATGAATCGAGACATTTTCCGATATGCAAAGCTTCATTCCTGGCTGGTATAATAACAGAAACCTTTATGTTTGGAATCTTATCGTGCAAAGAATGTATTGAAGAGGGAATCCGGTCCCAGGATCTGTGATAATAATATATCAGCAGGGCGTATACCAACAACAGGATGCCTGTTGTTGCAATCAGAAAATGTATCACCGTCTGACCATTCATCCGGAAATATACGCAGTCGAAGTCCATCTTTGCTGACTACATCAAAAAGCCGCGAAAAATTTGTTCTTTCAATGGAAATGAGTAGTTTTATATAGTTGTTTAACTAACTATATGCCAAACAACCAATTTAAAAAGGGTGAACTATACAGCTTTGTAACGGGCAAGGCATCGATTGCGATCGCGCGCCGGCTGCAAAAAAAGTTTAATTCTGCCAGTCTTCCCATCACGATTGAACAGTGGAGTGTATTGTATCATCTCTGGAAACAGGATGGACAAAGTCAGCAGGAGCTTTGCAATGCAACATTCCGTGACAAGCCCAGTATTACCAGGCTGGTAGATAATCTGGAGAAATTACAATTGGTGAAACGGGTTGCTTCTTCGGATGACCGGAGAATCAACCGGATCTGTTTAACGAAAACCGGTGTAAAACTCCAGGAACAATCGATGATGCTTGCCGAAAATACTTTGAATGAAGCACTGGAAGGTGTTGCTCCCGATCAGGTTGATATTTGCAAAGGCGTTCTTCAATTGGTGTACGATAATTTAAAATAATAGAAAAAAATCCAGACAATGAATACAATTACCGGTAATCAGACAAATATAAAAGGCGGAGAATGGCTGATACGCGAATCTGACGCAGCAGACAGTTTTATTCCTGAAGATTTTCAGGAAGAACAATTGATGGTAAAAGACATGTGTACTTCATTTCTGGATGCGGAAATTATTCCGTTGTCCGACCGGATTGATAAGATGGAACCCGGGTTGATGCCTTCATTGATTGAAAAAGCGGGTGAGATGGGTTTATTAGGAACTGCCATTCCTGAAAGCCTGGGCGGATTAGGGAAAGATTTTATCACGTCAACATTGGTAAACGAGGCCCTGGGCGGCGGATTTTCATTTTCAGTGGCCATGGCCGCGCATACAGGAATTGGTACGCTTCCGATTTTATATTTCGGAACAGAGTCACAAAAGACAAAATATATTCCAAAACTGGCCAGTGGTGAATGGAAAGGATCATATGGTTTGACGGAACCGAATAGCGGCAGTGATGCCCTGAGTGCGAAAACTACAGCTACTTTAAGTAATGATGGAAAATATTACTTACTCAATGGACAGAAATGCTGGATAACCAACGGCGGATTTGCCGATGTTTTTACAGTATTTGCAAAAGTAGATGCTGAAAAATTTACTGCTTTTATAGTAGAGAAAAATTTTGAAGGGTTTACGCGGGGACCGGAAGAACACAAGATGGGCATAAAGGGCTCGTCGACTGTGCAGCTTTATTTTCAGGACTGCAAAGTGCCGGTGGAAAATGTACTTGGTGAAGTGGGCAAGGGACATATCATCGCATTCAACATACTTAATATCGGCCGTTTGAAATTATGTGCAGCCGCGCTCGGCGCTGCCAAGCGGGTAGCCGGAGTTGCTATTGACTATGCAAATACCCGCGAGCAGTTCAAAACAATGATCTCGCAATTTGGTGCGATAAAAAATAAGATCGCTGAGATGGGAATAGAGATCTGGGTTGCAGAGTCAGCCCTTTACCGTGTTTCAAAATGGATAGAAGATAAGGAACAGGAATTACTGGCAGAAGGAAAGCCGTTTAATGAAGCCGTGCTTGGTGCTGCTGAGGAATACGCGATTGAATGTGCCATGTTAAAAGTTTTCGGAAGTGAAACGCTGGATTATGTGGTAGATGAAGCCGTTCAAATTCATGGGGGCAATGGGTTTAGCGATGAATATATGGTTTCCCGCGCTTACCGAGACAGCCGCATCAA
>DASXNJ010000357.1:0-2234 GCA_036495145.1 Puia sp. | reverse complement strand
GGTAAAAGGAATAACAAATTTGGAAATCTGTTCATCAAAGTTTGATCTGGAACAAATATTGAAATTATGCCATCATCTTCATAGATGAAACATCATAATTCCTATAACTTCGAATTAACGCATGAAAGTAAAGTCGAATTTATTTTCCCTTTCTAAAAACCTGGACTCATTGCTGACCGCTTTGTGCGGGTTTTTTCTGATTCAGATTTTTTCAAGACACAGTGGCATCGGGGTTTCGCCGGATTCTGTTACCTATATCGCCGCTACCCGGCACTTGGTGCGTGGAATGGGCTTTAATTCATTCGATAATCTTCCGGTTGTGGATTTCCCATTTGCCTATCCATTTTTTTTAACAATCATTTCATTTTTATCAGGTCTGGACCCGCTGCAGTTTGGCCCCTGGTTGAACGGGATATTATTTGGGGTATTACTATATGTGTCTGGCAGTATCATAAATGGATTTGAAAAAAAGAGTAACTGGAACAAACGCATTTTGCTTTGTTGCATGCTACTAAGTCCGGCGCTTCAGGAAGTTTATTCCATGCTTTGGTCTGAGACTGTTTTTCTCATCCTTATTCTCATCTTTATACTGAGTCTGAACAAATATCTGAAGTTAAAAACAAAACGCTGGCTCTGGATTTCCGCAGGGATCTGTGCCATCACCTGTTTAACCCGGTACGCTGGTGTATTTCTGATGTTGACCGGAGGGACCATTCTTATTTTCAATAAAGAAAATCCCCTGATCAAAAGGGTCACGGATTGTTTGATATTCGGAGTCCTTTCCGTTCCTCTCCTGCTGATCAATATTGTTCGCAATTATTTGTTAACCGGGCTTGCCACTGGTATCCGGCCTAGAAGTGAAGTCGGTGTCCTGAAAATATTGGAGTATTTCGGAGATGTGTTGTGTGACTGGTTAATGCTCAGCCGGAGTTCGGGATTGGCTATTTTTCTGACGATCCTTGTTTTGCTGATTTTTACAATTGTCATATTCTACAGGCGACATAAAGGATCCGCAAACGGTTTGGAATACATAATTGCTGTCAGCGGACTGATCTACTCTGCGTTTATGATTTTTTCGTATAGTATTACCCGTTATGAACCATTTACAAGCCGGCTATTATCTCCCGTTTACCTCCTCCTCTTATGGAGTCTGGGAAGCTGGATTGCCGCTTTCATTTCCGAAAAATCATACCCGTCAAATTGGGCTTTTGGAATTCCGGTTTTATTGTTGACCGCCTGGTTCCTGAATAAGCAACTCGCAGCCGATTGGGAGTTTTATGACGGGGTCAAAGATGCAGGTGTTCCGGGTTACCAGGAAGACCCTTTTGTTCAGACTGAAATTGTACAGTTTCTCAAACACGATAAGCGTGCGCTGAATCCTCAATTTCCGGTTTATTCGAACGCCGGTGATGCCTTTTATTTTGTGACCGGCCGTCCTGCATTCCAACTTCCTTTTCTGGATTTCCCTCAAAAAGTAGAAGCTTACTATAATGGTTATAATAACCACCGGCATGAATACCTGGTCTGGTTTCAGAATGAAGAGAATCTGCAAATGCCGGCACTCGATACCATTCTGCATCATAAGGAGATGATATTAGTGAAACAACTAAAAGACGGAGCAGTTTACACTAATAAATGATGTTGCGATATCCTGTTGATGATCGCGAATCGTCAATCGTTGTTCGATCGACGATTCACGATAAGCTGAAAACTAAAGTGGTCGTAACCAGATATTCCGAAAGCTGATCGGTTCACTCGGATCGCCATGTGCCTGCAATTTGATTGGGGCAGGGCCGTGTTTGGTATAGTGAGGAAAGCCGATATACTCAGTACCTCCGATTAAATGATAATCGTTTTGTACCAGCACACCATTTAGAAAGATGGTCACCTCTCCGGGTGAATTAAGAGTTCCATCTGCTTTAAACCTTGGAGCTTTCCATACGATTTCATAGTTCTGCCATTCTCCCGGTTTGCGTGATGGATTAACCAGCGGAACGCCTTGCTTGTATATACTTCCAACCTGGCCATTTACATAAGTTTTATTATTATAGTTATCCAGGATCTGCAATTCATATCCTACATCTGAACCGCTATCCGAAATACAGGCGAGAAATATTCCACTGTTTCCGCGGGCCTGGTCTGACCCGGTAATATTTTCCGGTATTCGGAATTCCAGATGCATTTGATAATCCTGAAAACGTTGGCGCGTCATAATACCTTTCGCTTTTTTCTCA
>DASXNJ010000356.1:0-3814 GCA_036495145.1 Puia sp. | reverse complement strand
TCGTTTATCCGAAAAGGAATTAGAAGAGGCAATTATTCTTACTTCTGGCAGGTCATTGGAATTAGCTGACAAATCGGTTGCCTGGCTTTCCATACATCTTCAGGGAATCCTGATTTGTGGCAATCCTTTATCTGCACGGTTCTACGAGACAATGCCATTGAAAGCAAGGAACCTGATCTGGTTCTTTGACCAGCTAATAGAAAAACAAATCATCCTGTATTCGTTTGCAGTCGAAAAAATGAAACTGTTATTAAAAATAAATCGAAGAATGCCCCGGGAAGAGTGTGAAAATCGGATTAAGGAATGGGAGGTTGCGACAACCTGTATTTTATAATTGACTGGTGCGCTGCAAATAAACGAGTCTCTTTTTTTATCTGTCACGGAGCCGTTATCATCATCGTATAAGCAAAAACCATTTCCTATTCAGTTTTAATATAAAATTCGGTTAAAGCTTTATGGCTTTCATAATTCAGAATATCAAACTGGCCTGCGATTTTTCGCCAGAGAGGAGAGGCAACGATCCTTTTTTCCCGGTTATCAAGTATTTTCATCACCGGTTTCATGCGAACAATTTTTCAAGTTTCAATTCAGATAAATTTCTATTTGAACGGATATGATTTACAATGAATGAAGCATCTCTGCCTACACCACCCATCCAGGTCGATGTGAGCGAATGCTGGAATGAAGAGCCCACAAAATATAATCCAGGATACTTCGATGAAATGCCACGAAAAGTTTCTGGATATCCATTGGCCGCGATCGCACCCTGCAGATCCATCCAGGAATAATCAGGATGAAATCCGGTACACCATACTATGGCAGCGGGTTTAATCTTCTCATCTTTTTCTGTAACGGGCCAACCGTCCTGTGCACTTTTGATTCGTGGCAGGATTTTAACACCGGCCAGCTGCGCTCCTTCCGGTGAGATATGGATCAGTGGTGCCCCCTTTCCCTGCATGATCGCAGCCTGGAATTTCCGCCCCATGGGTGTACTTGTATTCAGAATATATTTATTCACCCACACGAATTGTTTCCCGAAATATTTAAATATAAAATCGGGAATCTGTGGTGTGGGTTTGCCTGCAATAAAAATCGTCCGTTTATCGTGGAGCAGATCCATGGCAATCTGAAATCCAGAAGTACCGGCACCAACGACAAGAATATTTCCTTCAGGCAGATCGGCCGGCGATTTATACTCAGAAGAATGCAATTGCTGAATGCCCGCATCCAGATCCTTCGCGAATGAAGGAATTTTTGGAATCGTATAGTTGCCTGTCGCGATCACGAGGTTCTGTGTTTCGAGCATGCGGTCTTCCAGTTTAATCTGAAAACCATGTACTGATTTTTTCACCATCGTCACCCGCGCATTGTATAAAACAGGCAGATCAAACTTCTTTTTATATTCCCCCAGGAAATGGGCTGCTTCATTTTTATCGGGAAAAGAATTTCGATCTCCCGGGAAGGGAAGGCCGGGCATTCCATTATTCCATGCCGGTGTAAATAGTTTTAATGAATTCCACCGTTTGCGCCAGGAATCACCCGTCTGCGATTCTGCATCCAGGATTACAAAATCAATATTGATTTTTTTCAAATGATAGCCGGTCGCCAGACCTGCCTGTCCTCCACCAATAACGATGGTATGCCAGTAGTTTTTATTTGTATTGATATTCATGTTGCAAAGCTCTGGCAGAATACAAAGCCGGACAATCAATGAAAACCGTGATTTTTCGGGAAAACTCTACAACCAGTAGACTTTTGAAGCCTCTTTTACAAGCTCCATGGAGTTGCGCATCTGAATTTTCTCAAGCAAGTGACGCCGGTGTGTCTCCACCGTATGGATGCTGATATGACAGCGGTCAGCAATCATCTTGGTAGAGAGTCCTTCGCTGATCAGGTGAAGTATTTCTTTTTCGCGCCGGGTTAATAAGGTTACCCAGGCAGGACTGTCTTTGACCGGATTCACCTTCCCGGCCTCGATGGACGTCTTGCTTTTTGATTTCTCATGCAGCATGGCGACTTCCAGCAACCGGGTGCAGGATTTATCTTTCCGAACCCAGTCGTCCAGCTCAGCCCATTCATCCGAGTCCAGGGTTAAACGGTCGAAGCGGCAGAGTACCTGATCGATAATTTTTTCTTCTGTAAAAGAAACCAGATATCGTGTGTCGCGCAGACCGACCCATCCTCTTTGTGGATGTTTGAAGCGGTATTCCAAAACCAGCGGCGGCGGATATGTGTCTCCGGTTTGATAACGTGCCAACTCTTTATGCGATTCGATGATACGGGTGGAAACCTTTGGCATGTCCTCCGGGTTTATCAGCGGAAACCAGAAATCCATACCGCCCTTTCTGAATTGTTCATTGGTATAACCCGTCAATTCAAAAAAATTATCATCGAGATAAAGGAAGCGGTCGGCTCCCAGACAGGTGATCATAAAAACACAGAAGGGATTTTTATTTTCATCCGGCAGGAAGAAGTCATCCGGAATTGAAAAGTTTTCCGGAAGCCGCTGGCCTCGTAGTGTTTTATATTTTTCTGCAATCATCTGATGCTGATAAGAAAGAACAAAAGTATCCAATTCCCTTCAGCTATTCCGTCTTCCAATCAAATATCATGGTTTTCCGGGATGTTCAATTGAAGTAATGGGCGCGGGATTTGTGCTCGTCGCTAAAAAAATAAATGATGACAAACAACAAACTACATGTACAGTGACAAATCGACGAAAAAGGGTATGGCGTGCAGATCTGCAGGTAATCAATCAACTGATAACCGACGACTGGATCGAACACCAGTTTAATCTGAAAGGAGGAAAAGAAGTACTGAAGAATGCGATCCTCAGTCTGGCTGCGGCTTTTACGGACCGTAAATATACGCTGACCAATTACGCTGTAAATGACGACATCGTCTGCAACTTGGATTTCTTCCAACTTCTTCCGGAAAACCATCACTTGAAAATTCTACATTGAAGTGACAGATATGTTATTAAATTTTGGTATTGATATCATTTAAAAATCATAACTTCAAAACCTGCACAAGCTGCTTATCCAGTACTCCTACCAATGACCAACTCCAACGATATCCATCATTATTTTTTCAATATCCCATTCGGAAATAAATCCATTATCTGCATGGTCAGGAACCCTTCAAGTTAAAACGTCCTTATGTATTTCAATTTGTTTGCTGGTAAACCGCTCCTGGGTTTATTGATCGGTATTGCCGTTACCAGTATGTCCTGTAAAAGCGAGCCAGGTTCAATTTTCAAAGATGGTCATTCAGACAAACCCATTGTGATGGTTGCCGGATACAGCGGCACCAGTGGAACAAACCATGTAGCGAAATATTGGAGGGATGGGCAGGAAACAGTGCTCTCCAATGGCACAAATGATGCATATGCCAATTCGATTTGTGTGAGCGGCAGCGATGTTTATATTGCCGGTGCAGATGCCGTACCTGTATATTGGCAAAACAACATAGAAACAAAACTTCCCATCAACTCAACTTATGGCGCTGCCAATTCACTTTGCACTTCAGGCAACAAAGTATATATCGCCGGGAACGACAGCAGCAAAGCAGTTTACTGGAAGGATGGTGTAGAAACATTTCTCGACACCATCACGGATTCCGGAAGTTTTGCAACGTCGGTTTGTATTTCAGGTAACGATGTATATATTGCCGGGACTCGCGGTTATAATGCTGTTTACTGGAAGAACGGAAACATTGTATATCTGACAGGTTATAACGTTCCGACGCAGCATGTGCGGGTCAATGGGATATCTGTTCTAAACAATGATACCTATGTTGTCGGTTATGTAAACTA
>DASXNJ010000355.1:0-3754 GCA_036495145.1 Puia sp. | reverse complement strand
CCATCGGCATTCACCGAAGCCTGCAATGTATCCGTTTTCCCTTTTCTTTCAACCGTCAGCGCCACCACTTCCCCCTTATGTGCGTCGATCGCTTTTTTATATTCTTCAAAAAAGGGCGTTGCGATTCCATCCACCGCAGTTATCTGATCCAGGCGACGAAGGCCGGCTTTATGTGCTTTGGATGTATCGGGAATGATATCAGCAATCACGGGAACGCGCGGAAGAAATAAAACAGAACTGTTCTTTTTCCTTTCCACCAGTTTTCCGATCAGCGCCGTTGGCAGATCGATCGTTGTGTGAACACCATCACGGATCAGATCAACCGGACCACCGCCACCCATCAAAACTCTTTCGGGCAGATCATCAAAATATTCAACCGGTTTTCCTTTTACGGTCAGAATTTTATCACCATTACGAAATCCGATATTATACATCAGACTGTCCTGTACGGATATACCATAAGCAAGACTTCCCAGCGGAACTTTTTTCTGACCCCAGGTATACAGGATCATCGCATAGATGAAAAATGCAAGCAACACATTCATCGTCACTCCACCGAGCATG
Organism: Puia sp.; assembly: GCA_036495145.1. GTDB lineage: Bacteria > Bacteroidota > Bacteroidia > Chitinophagales > Chitinophagaceae > Puia. The sequence continues at coordinate 3,190 of DASXNJ010000355.1, read as the reverse complement.
ATGATCAAACGCTGCCAGGCCGGTTTGCTTCGGAATTCCCATGGCTGCGGCGGTTGGTTCATTTGTTCCTTATCCATACTTTCATCCACCATACCGGATATCTTCACATAGCCTCCCAGTGGAAGCCAGCCAATTCCATAAACCGTATCACCGATTTTTTTCTTTACGAGTGCAAACCAGGGATCAAAAAATAAAAAGAATTTTTCTACGCGGCACTTGAATATTTTGGCGGGCAGGAAATGTCCGAATTCATGTACGATCACCAGAAGGGATAAGGAGAGGATCAGCTGTGCGGCCTTGATACCGGCATTGGCCCAGTCGATCGCCAGCATTAAAGTGGTATTGTTCATTTTACAAAGATCAGCCGCAGTCCGTGTTCACGTGGTGCCTGCCGGGAATTTTACAATTTTATTAAAGAAGCCGCGAAGTTACGCGCCTCGCCATCGCTTTCAAAATAATCCTCCAGCGCCGGCTGTTCCACAAACGGGATTTTCTGTATCGTTTTTTCAATCAGATCTGTCATGTCCAAAAAGCCGATGCGGTTCTTTAAGAATGCATAAACGGCAATTTCATTGGCTGCATTCAGCACACATCCTGCATTTCCCCCTTTGGCCAGTGCATCTTTGGCGAGCTGCAGATTTCGGAAAGTGCGTATATCAGGTTCTTCAAATGTCAGTTTATCCGGTTTGTTAAATGTGTAACGGGGCAGTTTATTCGGAAGTCTTAATGGAAATCCCAGGGCATATTGAATCGGCAGTTTCATATCCGGAAGACCCATCTGCGCTTTGATACTTCCATCTTCAAATTGCACCATACTGTGGATGATGGATTGCGAATGGATAACGACCTGGATTTGTTGTGGTGTCAGGTTGAAGAGCCATTTGGCTTCAATCATTTCCAGACCCTTGTTCATGAGCGTGGCGGAATCGATGGATATTTTTGCACCCATGGTCCAGTTCGGATGCTGCAGTGCGTGATCTCTTTTTACATTGACCAAAAAATTTGGTTTCTTCCCGAGAAAGGGGCCACCGGATGCGGTCAGAATAATTTTCTCGATCCGGTTTCTTGTTTCACCCAAAAGACATTGGAAGATGGCTGAATGTTCGGAATCCACCGGTATGATGGGTGCGCGGTTTTCAACTGCTTTACGCATCACAATATCTCCTGCCACCACCAGTGTTTCTTTATTGGCCAGGGCAATCGTTTTGCCATGTTCGATCGCCGTCATCGTGGGCATCAGTCCGGCAAACCCCACGATGGCTGCCATCATCACGTCGTAGCTGTCCATGGTAGCCACTTCGATCAGTGATTTTTCACCGGCAAATACTTTGATGGGATGCGCAGAAAGGGCAGATTTTACTTTTTGATATTTGGATTCATCACCGATCACCACAATATCCGGGAGGAATTTGAGTGCCTGTCTGATCAGCAGGTCATCATTTTGTTGCGCCGTGAGTACTTCTGCCGAAAATAATTCCGGGTTGGCAGCAATCACATCCAGGGCCTGGGTCCCCACCGATCCGGTGGAACCAAAAACGGCGATCCTTTTCTTCTGCTGGTTATTCATGAACAACTTTTCGTAAAGGGTAAATCTAGTGAATTCCACCTGGACGAATGGCGGATCAGTCCACGTATTTTTCCAGCGGTTCAGCAAAACTGCGGTCATTGCTGAGTCTCGGCACTTTATTTTGTCCGCCGAGTTTACCGATGGATTTCATATAATCAATAAAACCGTTTTTCTTTACCGGATGTATTTGCAGCGGTTGAAGAATATTCCCGGAAATCAGATCATCATAGTAAATATTTTTTTCCCGCAGGTTGCTGTCCACTTTTTTGGCGAAGGCACGCATATCCGCCGGTTTATTTTCGAATTCCACGAACCACTCATGAAATGATTTTCCTTCCTCCCTGCCGTCCATTATATAAGGAGCTACCGTAAATTCATTGATCTGTATTCCCTCTTCCTTCGCCGCCTTCATCAGACTGTATTCTACTTCTTCCCCGATCACATGTTCGCCAAAGGCCGAGATAAAATGTTTGATACGACCGGTGACCATTATGCGAAAAGGATCCACGGTTACAAAACGAATCGTGTCGCCAATATTGTATCCCCAAAGGCCCGCATTATTATTTATGATCAGGGCATAGTTCACGCCCGTCTTCACATCCTTCAATGAAATACGGGTAGGATTTTCATTAAAAATTTCATCCGCCGGTATGAATTCAAAAAATATACCACTGTTCGTATTCAGCAACAGTCCTTCTTCCTTGCGGCTGTCCTGAAATGCAAAAAAACCTTCTGATGCAGGATAGGTCTCAATGGTGTCGACGGTTTTACCAATGCTGTCCATCAGGCGGGCCGCATAGGGTTCAAAATTCACACCACCATGCACGAGCACAGAAAAATTGGGGAACAATTCCCCAATGCGTTTACCGGAGATCTGATTGAGGCGGTCGAAATACATTTGCATCCAGGGTGGTATGCCGCTGATCAGCGTCATATTCTGGTTGATGGTTTCTTCGACAATTTTATCGAGTTTGGTTTCCCATTCTTCTATACAATTGGTTTCATAACTCGGCAACTGGTTCGTGCGGAGATAATGGGGTATATGGTGATTTACGATACCGCTCAGTCTGCCGGTGGGAATATTGGCCATCCGTTCCAGTTCCGGAGATCCGGAAAGGAAGATCATTTTCCCGTTTGCAAAACCGGAATTTCCTGTTTCGGCCATATAACAGAGCAGAGCATTGCGGGCTGTATTTATATGGTTTGAAATCGAGTCTTTGGATATCGGGATATATTTAATACCGCTGGTGGTACCGGAGGTTTTTGCAAAATAGATGGGCTGACCCGGCCACAATACATTATGTTTCCCCTGTTTTATCTGATCGATATAGGGTTTAAATTGTTCATAATCACGAACTGGTATAGCCGCTTTGAATTCCTCATAGGTTTTCACCGTCTCCAGGTGGTGCTCCCTTCCGAAAACCGTTTTTGACCCCGTTTTAACAAGGCTTTTAAATATATTCTCCTGATCCTCCAGGGCTGAGCTGATCTCCTTACGGATACTCCTATATATATAAGATGCGAAAGGCTTGGCTAAAAACGACTTAAACTTCATGTTTTAGGCAGGCGGTTGAATGACAAACGTACAATAAAAGGCAATATCAGCGCTTACCGCCTTTCCGG
>DASXNJ010000354.1:0-12280 GCA_036495145.1 Puia sp. | reverse complement strand
ATGCCAGGGATCTTAATAAAAACAATTTCATTGCTGTTCAGCTGAAAGGAATCGGTGAAAATACTTTTGCGATTGGAAGTAAAATCAATGTATATGCGGGATCACAGAATTTCTACCGTGAACTTTTTCCGAGCCGTGGTTTCCAGAGTTCCATGGATTTTAAACAGGAAATCGGCCTGGGAAAATTATCTCAGGTTGACTCGATGATTATAACCTGGCCCAATGGCAGCAAAGTAAAGTATGAACATCCGGCAATTAATAAATTATACAACATCGAAGAACCGGCGGGTAATCCTCACCCGGTCAAACAGATTGTAAAGCCGAAGGATTCAACGTTGTTCGGCATGCTGAAATCCGGTTTTGACAAACATGAAGAAGATAATAATATCGATTTTTATTATGAACATAATGTTCCTAAGATGTTGTCCCGGGAAGGCCCTAAGGCGGCTGTAGGTGACGTAAACGGTGATGGGCTGGATGATATTTATATTGGCGGCACTTCTGTTCATCCCGGCCAGTTATACCTGCAAACAAAGGACGGCAGATTTGAAAAAAAGGATGAACCGGGATTCAAACAATTCGGTGATTTTGAAGACGAGGCCGTTTTATTCTTTGACGCTGATAATGATGGTGATCTGGATCTTTATATCGGTCCGGGCGGAAATAACAATCCGCCGCTGAGCAGACAGATGCAAAACCGTTTGTTTAAAAATGACGGTCACGGAAATTTCACCATCGATCCGGCGGCTTTTGGAAACAATCTGAACGGCATCAATACAGCCGTAGCCGTTGCATATGATTTTAACCATGACGGCTTTACCGATTTATTTGTCGGCGGAAGAAGTGTGCCAAGAGAATATGGGAACCCGCCATCCAGTTTTCTCTTTGTAAATGATGGGAAGGGTCATTTTACAGATATGGCCGCCAGCAAAAATCCGGATATCACGCATGTGGGAATGGTTACCGGCGCCTGTTGGGCTGATATAACCGGCGATACCGCTAAAGAACTGATTATCGTTGGGGAATGGATGACGCCCCGTATTTTCAGCTATCATAAAGATCATTTCGAGGAAGTGCAGACTAATCTGAAAAATCTCTCGGGTTGGTGGGAATCGGTTTCGGTAGCAGATGTGAACAGAGATGGAAAAATGGATCTGATTCTTGGAAATATCGGAGAGAACTTTTATCTGCATCCTGATTCCGCCGCACCCGTAAAACTCTGGGTGAATGATTATGATCAAAATGGTAATATGGATAATATTCTGAGCAGAACCGTAGACGGTAAAGACATGCCGGTGTTTTTAAAACATGATATGGAATTCCAGATGCCCATTCTGAAAAAACAAAATCTGAAACATGGTGAGTTTGCAAAAAAGACCATCCAGGATCTGTTACCTGAGTCGATGATTAAAACGTCACAGGTTAAAAAATTCAATTATTGTCCCTCAGTGGTTGCAATCAATATGGGAAACGGGCAATTCAATATTCAAAAACTTCCCACGATGGTACAATTTTCTTCGGTGAACGCGATCAGGGTCACTGATCTGAATGGGGATGGCTTTCCGGATCTTGTTTTAGGAGGAAATGAATTTGGTTTTCTTCCTCAGTTCAGCCGGCTGGACGGGAGTTTCGGCGATGCCCTGATAAACGACGGAAAAGGAAATTTTAGTTTTATGCCGAATGCAAAATCCGGCCTGGGCTTACGCGGCCAGGTTCGTGATATCGCGCTGATTAAAGGACAGAAGAAAACCCGTTTCTTATTTCTGTTGAACGATGAGTTTCCTGTACTTTATGAATTGGAAGTCCCGGGAAAAAGTAAATAGTAAAAAAGCTAAAAGGAACTGGCTTCCGATTTATCATGAAGCGTGAAATAAGAGTTCGTATATTTTTATTGATTGTCGCAGGACTGTTCATGACAGGCAGCTGCAAACAGCATACAACCGCTGCCGGCCCAATATTATTTCAGGCATTGGAGGCAAGTCGCACGGGCCTGGACTTCTCCAACAAATTAACACCCACACAGGATTTTAATGTATTCAAATACATGTATTATTATAATGGCGGCGGCGTGGGTGCAGCTGATTTTAATAATGATGGAAAAATAGATGTATTCTTTGCTGCCAATCAGGTTTCGAATAAACTATATCTCAATACCGGAGATCTGCATTTCAGAGACGTAACTGCCGAAGCAGAAATTCCACAGGATGGAGCCTGGTCAACAGGCGTTTCAGTGGTGGATATCAATAACGACGGCCTGATGGATATTTATATATGCCGGGTAGGCAATCACGAAACATTGCACAGTCATAATCAATTATTGATTTGTCAGGGTATCGATAAAAACGGTGTGCCTACATATAAAGACGAGGCGAAAGAGTACGGCCTGGATTTTTCCGGATTCAGCACGCAGGCTGTATTTTTTGACTACGACGGGGACGGAGATCTCGATATGTATCTGCTGAATCACTCTATCCACCAGAATGGAACTTTCGGACCAAGACTTGACAGGTTGGCTGCCGTCAACCCGCTTTCGGGTGACAGGCTTTTCAGGAACGATGGTAACAATAAATTTACTGACGTCACAAAAGAAGCCGGTATTCATAGTTCTGTAATCGGATACGGTCTTGGAATCAGCGTGTCGGATATAAATCTGGACGGTTATCCTGATATCTATGTCGGGAACGATTTCCATGAAAATGATTACATGTATATCAATCAGCATAACGGCAGTTTTAAAGAAGAGCTGAATGATCATGTCATGCATACGAGTCAGTTTACCATGGGTGTGGACATTGCAGATATCAACAACGACGCATTCCCCGAGATTGTGAGCATGGATATGTTGCCTTCTGATCCGTATATCCTGAAGAGATCAGAGGGGGAAGACAGTTGGGAAACATTTTTTACCAAAATAGGATACGGTTATAATTATCAGTACACAAGAAACAATCTGCAGCTGAACCGGCGGAACGGCACTTTCAGCGAGATCGGATTATATGCAGGAGTTTATGCGTCAGACTGGTCCTGGTCGCCGCTGTTTATGGATTTTGATAACGATGGAACAAAGGATCTCTTTATTTCGAATGGGATTCCAAAGCGTTTAAATGATATCGATTATATCAATTTCATTTCTAACGTCGATCTGCAGGAGAAGATGAAATCCACCGGGCTGGATGAAAAAGACATTAGTCTGATTGACCGGTTTCCCCAGATCAAAATTCCTAACCGGTTTTTTAAAAACAGTCCGGATCTTCAGTTTCTGGATATGAGTGCCGAAATAGAAAACAACAAAAATACTTATTCTAACGGAGCCGTATATGCGGACTTTGATAATGACGGGGATCTGGACGTGTTGGTCAATAATATCGAGGATCCGGCTATTTTATATGAAAATAAAAGCAACGATAAGAAGGATAAACCCTTTGTGGAAATAAAACTGAAAGGGCCGGAAAAAAATATCAATGCGCTCGGCTCCAAAATACTTGTGTTTGCCAACGGTGGTATTCGCACCTATGAAAAATTTCCGGTGAGGGGATTTCTCTCCAGCATGGAAGGACCTGTTCATATCGGTCTGGATAAAACGACGGTAGATTCTGCGTTCCTGATCTGGCCCGATAATAGTTTCCAGCCTATTCAGCTGAAACCATTGGATTCCATTATCCGGTTTACTTATCAAAAGGGCCTTCCGGTATATAATTATAATATTTTAAAAAATTACTGGAAGAATTCAACAAGACATGTTGAAGACGTCACGGCGCAAACCAGTATTTTGTATAAGCATAAGGAAAATGTGTTCCATGAATTCGAACGGGAACCGTTGATTCCCCATATGTTGTCCACTGAAGGGCCGGCGCTCGTCGTGGCTGATTTTAATCATGATTCTCTCGACGATGTTTTTATCGGATCTTCCAGATTGGGAAAGAGTGCTGTTTTTCTTCAACAGAAATCAGGCAAATTTCTGAAAACGGTTCAACCGGGTTTGGAAACAGATACCAATTTTGAATTCGTCGCATCCTGCGTAGCGGATGTCAATAATGACGGCAATCCGGACCTCGTGTTTGCTAATGGAGGTAATGAATTTTATGGGAAGGATGAACAACTTCGTCCCCGGATATATCTCAACGACGGCAAGGGGATATTCAAACGCGACACATCAGCTTTTACCAATCTTTATGTGAATGCCACGACTATTGTCTCCCTCGATTTTAACGGAGACGGTTATACCGATTTGTTTATTGGCGGAAGATCCGTTCCGTTTAACTATGGACAAATTCCGCAGTCATATCTTTTGCTGAATAACGGGAAGGGTCAGTTTACCGATGTAACGGATCAGGTGGCGCCCGGTTTGTCCAATATTGGATTTATTACGAACGCCATTTGGTTTGATATCGACCAGGACGGTCAAAAAGATTTGATTATTTCACTTGAATGGGGTGGTATCGAAGCATTCATAAATCACAAAGGGTCATTTGAAAAACGGGAGTTATCAGGTAAAAAGGGCTGGTGGAATTTTATTTTACCTGTTGACCTGAATAATGACGGGCAAATAGATCTGATCGCCGGAAACCTTGGTCTGAACAGTCGCTTAAAAGCAAATGAGAAAGAACCCGTAAGACTTTACTATTATGATTTCGATGGAAATGGTAAAAAGGACCAGGTGCTGTCTTATTATCTGGACGGCCATGAACTGCCTTTCGCAAATAAGGAAGAACTTGAAAAACAGATTCCCAATCTAAAAAAGAAATTTTTATACGCGGAAGATTTTGCGAAAGCCAGGTTTACAGATATTTTTTCAAGCGATGATTTAGATAAAGCGCAGGTTTTGACGGCGAATTATTTTTCCAATACCGTGTTTATGAACCGGGGAAATTTGAAATTCGAAGCGGTTGCCATGCCCTGGGAGGCACAGTTATCTTCGTTTCGGGATGCGGTGGTTATAGATGCGAACCACGATAGCCTTCCGGATATCCTGCTGGTCGGAAACTATTATGATAATAATATTCAGATGGGCAGGTATGATGCAGACTATGCCACTTTACTGATAAACCATGGCAGGGATTCATTCAGCACCGAAAGTCTGAACGGAGTACAGATAAAAGGGCAGGTTCGTCATATCAAAAAAATAAATGTCGGGGGGGTACCTTCTTTTATACTCGCAAGAAATAATGACAGTACAATGGTTATCCGGTTTGGGAAATAAGCTGATGATCAATTCTTATCGGTTACTTCAAATTGCGTGACGGTTTTACCAGGTAAGCCATCGGCGGTCATTCCCTGCACGACGACGGCGAATTTTCCTTTCAGATCTGAACTGTAGAAAGATAGTTGCGATTTTCCGTCTGATCCTGTTGTTATTTGCGGAGCCCAGTATAAGACATTTCTAAAATCGGGCAAATGACTTTCCTCTGCTTCCTTCGAGCCATACAGAGGCGAGTAGAATTCCCGCTGCTGTTGTAATCCATCATATTCAATAACCAGTGAATTGGGATCAATCTGAGTGGCACCCATTTCCCCGCTAAATGACTTTACATTTACGATTCCGGAAAATACAGAGGAGCCGGTGTAATAGTTATACAGAACCAACTCAATTCTTTTTATTTTAAACGGATCCAGGGCGATGATCTTCGATGCATCTGAAACGGGTATTCCATCGAGGAGAATCAGCGGATCTTCTTCAAAATATGTGTTGAATAACCGGTTCCTGACTTTGAAATTATACTTATCTCCTTCTTTTCTGACTCTGACATCTTCAATGTACTCCCGCATCACTTCTTCCATTGTTTGGAAACGGGTAAAATCATCCAGATTATATTGCTTATCCGGCTTACCATAAAAGGAAGTCGTGTCCGGGTTGGTTTTGATATATTGACGTTTTCTTTCTATGGCGTAAGTATTTTCAACCTGGTTGCTGATACTTCTGTTTACAAGAAGCGACTCCTGGGATTTAGAAAGAATCATGGGCCGGAGAGTGAAGGAAGAGAATTTATCTGAATAAGAATTGATGATATCAATCCGGTTCAAAGAATCTTTCTGCAATGCGGGCTGAACAACTATCGCATTATTCTTATAAATATCCCTGAACCCAAAGCGGATGAGTCCCTGGGCGTCGCTGGTTGCGCTGCTGAACGCATAATCATCACCCGGAATACTCAAAAAGGCGCCGGAGAAAGCGACAGGCGCTCCGGTGAGTTTGTTGATAATTTTTCCATTAACAACCGGTCCTTCTATTTCGGGAAGGAATTCAAAGCCGGGTTTTTTAGAATCGGTGACATCGGTCCATTTGAATCTACGCCATCCCTGTGTGAGTAAAAGATTATCCAATGCCTCATCAGTGGCCTGATCGGAATTTGCAAAATAATATTCCGGCGATTCTATTCTGCCTTTCAGATCGGAGTTGAGATATAAATAAGTAACGACGCTTTGCTCGGGAATATGCTGTAGTGAGTCGATCATGAACACCGACATGGAAAAATTTCCCGCCAGCGGAAGATTATTATTATGATAGGTCGATAAATCGACGTGAATGGGTTTTCTGCTATTATAAACCAGCTGATCTGTTTTTGCCTGAATGGTTAGTCTGTCAACCGGCCGTTTAAAAACCAGGCGCTCGCAAACAGGTTGCCTGGACTGGTTAAATATTGTAATGGATGATACGCCGTCGCCCAGATCGGCTTTGTTTATAAAAAAACTGATCTCCCCTTCTTTGATCAAACCGGTTTGAATGTTTTTGATTACCTGCCTGGTCTGGGTGAATATGTATATGCTGGTATTATTAAACTCAGCACTGGCATGTACGTCAACTTTCAGTTTTCCGGTCTCTTCTTCAGACACATTCATAACCACTCCATGATCTATGGCATCGGGAAGTTTCTGTTTTATCAGGCTGTCATTGAGTTTTACAAATGCATAATAGCTGGAATTTTTTTCAGGTTTGAGCTGGAAACTTCCCATCCCATTATGTGAAGTCTGAAATCTGGTAATGGTATCGTTATTCTGATTTAAAATAACACCACTGCATTCAAGCCCATGCCCGTCTCCATCGGCGGCTTTAAAAGCGATTTTTCCGTTGAAACCGGACATTTCGTTTCCACCTTCCGGAAAAAACCGGATGCCCGAACTTAATCTGGAAGCCGGAACAACAGGTGAAAGTTTTAATGTATTGACAATATGAAGGGTATGTTCATAATAAAAATCAGCTGAAAAATTCTTCATCCAATTGGTATATGCGCGCAGGATATAATTCCCCGTGGCCAGGAATCCGGGAAGAATAACAGATCCTGCGCCATTTCCATTTGACAAAGCAACTTTTGCCTGGGCTACCGGCTTCAGATCTTTACTGAGTATCTCAACATAACTGACGCTGCTCGTGGTAACCGGCTTATGGAACGATGCATCCACTGCGTATATTTTGAACCAAACGGTTTCTCCTGCGAGATAAAATGTTTTGTCGGTATGAACAAAGACCTTTTCCTGTAAAGTGCCGGACTGATATTGAACGAATTGTTGTTGCAGATTTTCCGGCATTTGATTTTGCGCGAAAATCAAACTGCCATTCAAAAGAAAAATAAAAAGGCCAACACATCTTTTCATTACGAATATTTTATTGCCAGAATGGTGGTTCTAAATTGGTTCCTCCCTGGTATCTGCAATCGAGACAATCCTTAAAGGTGATATTAATCGTTGGTGGACTCCCTGTATTAAAATAATATACGTCATAGGATGTATCCGCATAATTCCAGTACAAGGTATTCAGCGGATCTGTATTAATGATTTTAATCGGGCAATTCACAGCCGGATTTGATTGCCATCCCAGACTGCTATTATCTATAAATATTCTTTTTTCCTGTACTGATGAGGCAGATACATATCCCAGTACGACATCATTTGGATTCGTAACACCATGAAAATTTCCCCTGATCTGTGCCGGTTGCAGATCAAAAAGGCCGCCGAGTGACTGGGAATTTTTCTGAACAGTCAGCCAGTAATTATAAGCGTCTATATCGAGTGCATATTGCCTTACGAGCGTGCTGTATCTGACATCCATCTTTGGATCATTACGCGCGAAACTCGCTATTAATGCCTGACTGATCACGTCGGAAGCGAGTGTTATAGAAGTTCCTAAAAGAATATTTGAGGAATTATCAGTTGACCAGCAGCTATAAGTACTCTGACTTGGGTTGTCGATTGGAGCAATCGTTGAACCGACTCGATACCAATAAGACTGATAATAGGAATGATGCATGTATGTTTCTACATAGTCCCAGCGATAATAACGGGTATTGTTTGTCGGATCGTGGGAATTCACATAAATTTTTACAGCGTCTGTTCCGGTTAAAGGATCAGGTAAATCCTGCCAGGTCAAACTATCGATGGGAGGTGAAGTCTTTGGCGTCACTATATCTGACAGATATTTATTTCCTTCACTGGTTGTTATGGACACCTGATATTTCTGCGTGATATCCAGATTTAATGAAGCGCTTACATAAGTGCCATTTGTCCCCGTATCGATCAACGGGTACGTGGAACCGTTTGAAGAAACAATGGCGACCTGCGCATTGAGTTCGGGAATATCAGGAACTGTATCCAGCAGATTCAAAGACCGTGACAGATACAAAGTTGAAATGCCGTTCGTGCCGGTATTTATTACACCGTCAATGGCGAGAAAATGGTTGCTGGCCTTAATAGCCGCTGGTTCGTATGATTTGCGACACATGGTTGTAGTCAGCAAAATGCCGATGATAAAATAATATTTCAATCGCGTTGCCCTCATCATCTAAAATTTGATCGTATAAGTAACAAATGGAATGGGGGCTCCAAAAATTGAAAGCTGGTATCCCTTCACTTTCCCGTTCTCCTGAACAAAATATACTGAATATGCATTTTGCCTTCCCGTAACATTATAAACACCGGCCGACCAGAAATTATGTGTCTTCTTATTTGCCCGGTGATTGCCCTCCATGTTCACTGAAATATCTGTTCTGAAATAATCCGGAATTCGATATTGATTTCTGTCTGAATAATATAATGTGGCAGCTCCCCCTGCGCGCACAACCGCCAGCGGCAATGTGATCGGCCGCCCCGTACTGTAAATGACGTTCAGTGATAAGCTGTAACGGTGAGAGAAACGATAATTTCCGATAAAATTGACCATATTGGGTTTATCGAAACTAGCCGGGTATTTATCTCCATTATTAACGAGTTGTCCTGCCAATGGATCATCCTGTTGAAGGAAAGTTCTCGAATAGGTGTAGCTGATCCATCCATTGATCTTCCCTGTATTTTTCTTTAACAGGAATTCTATGCCATAAGCCTGACCCTTTGTTTCAAATACATCAGTTTCTAAATGATGATTTAATATCAGGCTGGCACCGCTTTTGTAATCCAGATAATTCTGCATTTTTTTGTAATAAACTTCCACTGACGTTTCGATACTATTCTGCCTGAAATTTTTATAAAGGCCGAGAGAGATTTGCTGCCCCTGTTGTGGTTTGATATTCGGATCACTGAGTTTCCAGATATCGGTTGGAGAAATATTGGTTGTATTCGATATCACATGGATGTATTGCGCCATCGTGTTAAAACTAAACTTGATTGACGCGCTATTCGTTAATGAGTACCTGGCAGAGAATCTTACTTCCGGTAGCGAATAAGTATTTACTATTTTTCCCTTATTATAGTGAACCGTATCCACAATGGTAAACGGCTCTCTCGGTTGTCCGGGAACATACTGATACACGTCCACCGGGCCGAGATAATTGTAAATGGTATACCGGAGTCCCGCATTAACGGAAAAATTTTGCGAAATGGACCACTGGTCGCCGAGATATAAAGCGGTTTCCAATGCCTGTTCCTTTTGAACAGCATCGGTCTGCACCAGCGACTTCGGGCCGTCAGGTGAAAGTGTTCCCGGATGTAACTGGTAATAAACTGCATTCAATCCATAATTGATGCTGTGTTTGTTATTCGGCGAATAATTAAAATCTGCACGCAGATATAACTGGTTAATATCAAAATTGAGTTTGTAAGCGTTTACCGGAATTTTCGTGCTTGATACTGAATATTGATAGTGGTCGATGCCAGCAGTGAATACAGCATAAGAGCTGTTGCTGAAGTTATGCTTCCACTTGATATTTGCATTTTTATTTGAGTACGCATAGGTGGTATCGCCATCCAGATTAAACTTGTCATTACTTATATACCCCATCAGGTACAATGTATTTTTAGAGTTGATGATATGGCTGATGTGCAGGCTGGCATCATAAAAACTGGCTGTACTGTTGCTATAATCTGAACTGGGGATCTGGTTGAGCAGCCAGTCGGAATACGTAGTGCGGAAACCAGCACTCACAGAAGTCTTTTCCTTTTGCAACGGTCCTTCAATACTGAATTTACTGGTGAGCGGACTTATACCCGCACTGCCCGACCACTTTTTATTATTCCCATCCTTTACATCTACGTCGAGCACAGACGATAACCTTCCGCCATATTTTTCGGGTATGGCACTTTTATAGAGTTCGACACTCTTTACAAGATCCGGATCAAATGCTGAGAAAAATCCGAACATATGGTTTGGATTATAAACGGTCGCATCATTATAAAGAATAAGATTTTGATCCGCAGCGCCGCCCCTGACGTTAAAACCGTTGCTTCCTTCTCCAACAGATGTTACACCCGGAAGCGTGAGTAACACTTTTAAAACATCTGCTTCTCCAAAAACAACGGGTACCTGTTTGATGGACTGGATATTCAGTTTTGTAACGCCCATTTGAACACTTCGGGTATTGGATGTTTTATCGGCTGATACAATAACGGCTTTCAGACTGGCAACGAATTCCTCCAGTTCTATATTGAGTTTGCCATCACTATATACCATTACCTGCCGTCGCGCATCTTTCATTCCGGCGCTGCTGATCCGGATAATATGACGGCCGCGCGGAAGTGTGAGATTGTAATAACCGAATTGATCAGTGGCCTTATTAATGGACAGGGTATCGACGGAAATACTGGCACCCATGATCGCTTCACCGGTTTTTATATCGCGTACATATCCCGCCACTGTTGGTTTGCCGGAGGCCGTCCTGCCATTTTTTGTACCTATATCATACAATTTATTATCGGCGGAAATTTTCAAATTGGATTTAGGCGCGATGGCATCATCAGCAAAAAATGCAGTTTGTGTACTACTGTCGCCATCTGTTTTTCCGGGATCAAAGAAATTTTTCGGCAGCGCTGTTTGAATGCTGTATCGTTTACTCACGAAAACATTATTGCCGCCGCCCAGTGCATAGTGGACACTGGTACCTTTGAAAACTGCGTCAAAAACCTGTTGCAGCGTCGATTGGTTTGCATTGAGGGAAATCTCGAGACTGTCCGTATCCGTAGAATCATAATATATATGATAGGAAGTCTGTTTCTCAATTTCACGAACCAGTTGGGGAAATCGATAACCTGTAAAACTTCCTGTTATCAGATTTGGATTTTGTGCCGACACCGTAAAACAGGACAGGCAAAGAATGATTACTATGCAGATTTGAAGCTGTCTCATTTCAGTGCTTTAGCTGGGAATAATAAATCGTGGTGAGCGTCAGAGAGTTCTCCAGTTCCTTTTTGAAGTTGAGTTTATTGGCGCGGATGTATTTCTTCAAAACGTCTTCCTGATCTTTCAATATATCAAGCAATTCACTTTTTCCATCCACTGCATAGTAAACATTTTTTAATTTGATAAAGTAATCATTGTGCTGAACGTACCTGGTTTCCTCGCTGCCGGACCCGACTACCAGCCTCTTTTCTCTTTTGGCATATACGCCCGGTTCGCCGGCGTACAACTGATCATAATAACCATCTTTTTCGAGGTGGTTTAAATTGCTGGAACTGATTGGTACAAAAACGTGATGTTGAATAACAAAGGAATCTACTTTCTCAGGTGATAGAACGATGAAAGCATTATGCGGATAATTGTTTATAATAAGTTCGTCGGATACAATATTGTAATAAATGTTTTGATCCGGATAGATCATTCCCTGGTAAGAAACAGAACCGGTAAGCATATTATCGCTTTCAAAAAAAGGAAATCCGTTTGCTCTCAGGCCATTGCGAATAAATTCCCTGCCATGATAAATCTGGGCGTTATCGCCGATTTCCTTAAGATATGCCTGGTAAATATTTGACAGCGATTCTTTGTATAAAGTGGAATCTGAGGTTTGCTGGGCGTAAGTATCGGAGATTGAACAAAGGTGAAATATTAATCCCACACAAGCAGCAAAGCATAATTTCATATCGA
>DASXNJ010000353.1:0-12591 GCA_036495145.1 Puia sp. | reverse complement strand
CCAGCACCTGATGGCGCCGGTATATTCCTTCATACGATTTTAAAGCAGCCGCGCAGACGGACAGGTCCACACCCAACTGATTGGCAACCGCAGATGCCGCCAGCGCATTCTCCATATTATGTTTACCCACCGTATTCAGGGCAAATTCAACTCCGTTTATTTGAAATTGTATGGCCAATCCCTGTTGTGTGAATCCTGTTGCCTGATAACCTGCCGGAAATTTAGGGTCGGTTGAAAAATCCCTGGATGAATTTTGCGAAAATTGTCTGGCAGCTCCCTGCGCGCGATTGACGACAAAATGCTGACGTGTATGATTCCTGAATTCATTGAAAATTTCCATCAGTGTATCCATCTCCTTATGATCCTTATCGACATTTAATAATATCCCGAGTTCCGGTTTATAAAGAACGATCGAACCATCACTCTCATCCGCTTCGATTACCAGCCATTCTCCTTTGCCGGCCTTCGCATTTCCGATGCGTCCTTCTTTCATTATACTGACCAGTCCGGCACCACTGATGATACTCGGATTCAGTCCTGCATATTGCAGTATATCAAATAGCATGGCACAGGTTGTGCTTTTACCGCTTGTTCCCCCGATTGCGATTGTCTTTTTACTCTCGGCAATAAGGGCGAGCAATTCTGACCGTTTGATAATTGGAATATTCAGGCCGGCCGCTTTTTGCACTTCGGGAACAGTGTCTTCCACGGCTGTTGAAACAACCACCAGATCCGTTGCTTTACTGATGCCCTCGCCATCCTGGAGAAAGCACTTTATTCCGAGAGCTTCTAATTTTTCGCGTGTGTCATTGTAAACTCCGGGCTGGAAGTACCGGTCAGAGCCAGATACCTGTTTACCTGTTCCGGCAAGATATTGCGCAATGGCACTCATTCCCGTTCCCGCAATCCCGATAAAAAAAACCGTTTTGAAATCATCAAGGCCAGAAATCATGATCCGTTATTTATTGCAAATAAACAGATTTATCCATCAGATCCGGCATATTGCATTTCACGATGTTGAATCCCGGCAGAAGACTGTAATAAATTTATTGATTGATCTTGGCATAGGCCCGGACGGGAAATGTGCCGGCTCCTTTAAATTTCGGCGGCACGGCATTGAACCTGTAGTCAAGAGCAGGTAATTCCCCGAGATTGCATAAGTGTTCAACAATCAGGATATCGGCGCCCAGTAAAGTAGTATGAACCGGCCTTATTCGTTTCCGGGTATCATCAATATTATGGCTGTCAATCCCAACCAATTTAACCTGGCAATCTTTTAAATATTCTGCAGCTTCTGAAGTCAGATACGGATGCCCCTCAAAATATCCGGTCGTATTCCAGTGTCTCGCCCAGTCGGTAAAAATGAGAACAGCTTTATTTCTGATTTCCTTACCGGCAAAAAATTCCGGCCCAACGGCCATCACCTGCCGGGCGTCAATCGTTATACCTTCCAGATCTGCAAATTGTTCCAGCCCGACTTCTGACAGATCCCTGCCATGCTCAAAGCGATGAAAGGGGCAGTCAATATAAGTTCCTGTATTCGTCACCATTTCAATTTTCCCGATCTGGAATGTGGTACCCTCATCATAGTTTGCCTTTGATTGTTCTCGACTGAGATAGTCGCATATCAAAGGGGCCGGCAGTCCTTTATAGGTAACCAGGCCATCAAATATTGTGTGACTTAGATCGATGAACGGATGTCCGGTATTTTTTTCTTTCATTTTGTAAAATATTACTTTCATTGCATGAACCAAATTACAACCAAACTTCTGCTATCGGTCTTCATGCTGACAGCTTTTATTACATCCAGTGCGCAAACCTATATTTCACTGGCCCCCAGTATCTCCAATCAGGCGGGGACATTCGGAGATAAATTAAATCTCGGGCTGGAGGTGGGACGGCAGTGGGATGTATTCAGTCTGGGTTTGGTAGTCGCGAAAAACAGCCTCCAGAAAGCAGTCGGTCAGGACACGACCACATTTTTCGAACTAAGACCAAATCTGAATGTATTTCAGCAGGGAAAATTTACAAACACCTTTACGGCCGGCATCGGGTATATTCTGAATGCAAAGGAAAACCTCCTGACGGAATTAACCTACGGTATTGAATACGCCTACAGTCCGCAGATTCATTTCAATGTATATTTTGGGCAGTATTATTATAGCGGAAGATATTCAGATAGTAATTCCAGTTTTTTCGGATTCTCCTGTATGTTTTATTTTTCACCCAACAAATCAAAACCGCTGATCTCAAACGGAAAACAATAATAATATCCGAACCGTGCATTAACCATTCATCACCATCTTTCCACTACCAGTTTCTGTGTGCCTACTACTTTATTGTTTTCATTCAATATACTCACGTAATAAAATCCCTGTGCGGCAGAGCCCGGTATGTGAACGAGTTCTGTTTGCGAATTTCCGATCACAGTAATTTTTTGTTTCAACACGGTATTGCCCAAAACACTGGCCAGCTGAATCGTATAATTTCCAGACTTCATTCCGTTGAACTGTATACTGAATTCATCATCCATAACAGGATTCGGGAAAACAGTGAAAAGGCTTATTTTATCGGGCGCCTTGGTTACAAACAAATTTGAACTGGCTGAAGTTTTTGAATGCAATACATTACTATTGGCCAGATCCGCACTCCCAAATGCCTCACGTTTTGCCGCAGGAACTGAAGCGATCCATGTTTCAGGATCTACCATAAAATAACCATCTGCATACAGTGAACTGCTTATCAAAATTTTACCATCATCACTTACTGCCACACCACTCGTTGTGAATTTTGCCGGCAGGGACGAAATGGTTGCCAGATAATTTGTCTTTCTGGTTGCTATATCCACTTTAAATACCCGGTTACTACCCGTAATCAGAATCAGGCTGCCGGCATCATCGGCGATCAGATCGCCACCGGAATTTGCACATGGATTATTGCGAATGGACATTTCCTTGTTGGTTGGATCATCCTGCAATTCTCCGAGATCGGTGAGGACGGGTGCCCCATTTGTTGAGAAACGAATCAGGTGATTTCCATCGTTTGTAATGGTATATCCAAAATCATCAGGCGCAATAACCATTCTGTTGATCGGGCCAGCAGTCTTAAAATCGTATTTACCTGCTTTACTAAAGTATTGATCAGAAAACGCCACCACTTCCAAAGTCGACAGATCAATATACCTCAACTGGTCAATACTCATGGGTGCATAATAGAGGCGATTCGCCTTTGCGTCATAGGCAATGGCCGCGACACTGCTGCTCAGGGCAGGT
The DNA here is from genome assembly GCA_036495145.1 of Puia sp. Taxonomy (GTDB): domain Bacteria; phylum Bacteroidota; class Bacteroidia; order Chitinophagales; family Chitinophagaceae; genus Puia. Next base: position 9,319 of record DASXNJ010000353.1, on the reverse strand, counting down.
TGCGGGCTGAAACTGGCAAGCGTGCCATTGGAAGAATTGGTGACTGTTTTATTTGCGTATTCTTTATATGCAGCAAAATCAAAAAGATCCTGATCTTTTTCCTGCACATTTAATAATATACTGCTGAATTCCCCTGTATGAGTATCGAGTTTGCGTAACGCAACCCATTCGGTGCCCCCTTTATTCACGGCTGTGACCGCATAGGCAAAATGATCATTCTGGCTTCGGGCGGAATTAAAAAGAAGGGGCATTGTCATGAATGCCATCCTCCAAAAAAAGTTCTTTCTCATAACAGTTTGATTTACGAAAGGTAACAAATAAAAATGTTACAATCAACTGATTTACAAGGGATTTAATTGAATTTAGATACTATCTGAAGCAGATCGCCCGTACTTGAAGGAATATTGGGCCCCGGTGAGGGCAGCGATCTCAAAATAATACGTTTTGAACCCGGAAACTGAAATTTTCCCCGATCAAATTTAGTGTTTTGTTTCACATTATCAAAAAGAAAGTCCTTGTCCAACCGGCTATTTATCGGGCCGGTTTTTGAGTCCGTCATTTCGGCTTCCTGCCCGGGTTTCAGGGAATATATGCGATACAATCCATCTCCACAAGTGAGTTTCCCGGCACACCGCCTTTAGCCACAGCAACTGTCGTGCGTACCGGCGGTTTGTCTCCAAAGCGACCCCGGTATATGGCATTCATTCCATCATAATCGGCAATGTCATTCAGAAATACGCTGACCTTCAAAACATTTTTCATGGAAGAACCTGCCTTGACAAGTTCTTTTTCGAGTTCCTGTAAAACTGTTTCCGTATGGGCCTTTATGTCTCCGGCATAGTGTGCCCCTTTACCCGCGACGAATAACAGGTTACCAAATTTTGTAGAACCGGAGAACAGGGGAACCTCCTGGTCCATCACAACACCTGAAACAACTTTCTTTTTATCATCCGAAATGGATTCCGGATAAGCCATTGAACGAAGGCCTACAAATCCCAGGACAGATAAACCGATTTTTTTTAACATTGATCTTCTTTCCGTTTTCATGTTGAAATTATTTTTTAAATGATGAATTATTTTCGAGGGATACGGGAATGATTCAGGTCGACAATGGCGGGCCGGCCGGAACAAAAATCGGATGATGATCTTCTTTGTATAAATATCTGCTCGCTGAGAATCTGACCGTTCCATATTCAACCATATAAACAGATCCCGTTATGGAATCTCCGGACAGTTTCCCGGTGAACGTATAATTGATCCTGTTTTCTATTTCGCCTTCCTGGCTTTTAATTTTAATCGTGTCACCTTCCATGGTTCCGGCAATATTCTGTGTGGCAAATTTACCCGAATGGATTCCCTGTATCCAGTTTTCATTTTGCTCCAGCACCCAGATGTATTTCGATTTACTGGTATAGTATTCGACAATTACATCCCACCTGCCGGCGATGGAAGAAGAAGCTTTTGCCGGAATTGGCTTCGGTAATCTTGTTTTCGAAAGAACTTCATAGATTCTCTCTGAAACTATTTTATCCTCACCGGGCTGCATTTGTCCTGCATTTATTCGTATGGAGGTAAGTTCCTGTTCACCGGGTTTTGTTATTATTTTTTCAATCGCCACTGCTATCCTGGGTTTGTTGCGTCCCAATTCTTCCGACACTTCTTCGGCAGTCACATGAAGCTGCAAAGGATCCCAGGACACAAGCAGTACGGGAGTATTATTATTCAGTGAATCGGGTTCCCGCAGAACCGTTTTCACCCCATTGATCACAGAAATTTTTTTTGATACCATATCCAGATATGATAACCATGTTGCCCACTGCGCTTTATGATCCATGACAATCCAGGCTTCGATGGCTGCCAGTGCTCCGATCATTTCTTCACGGCCCACTTTGTTATCCCTTCCGGGTCCATGATGTGGTGAACCTGCCTGCCAGGCAGATTGTAATATATCTTTTTGCCCGAGCAGGATACCCGAACACTGCGGACCGCAAAGTGCTTTTCCTCCACTGTATGCCACCAGGTTTGCCCCTTTTTCAAGATGAATACAGGGAACCGTAAGATCTTCCGCTGCTGCATCAACAAGAAAAGGGATATTTTTCGCCCTGGTCAATTTTGCAATTGCCTCCACCGTGAAATGACTTTCATCTCCGCTCCCGTCAGACAGAAAATATACCATTGCAGTCCGGTCACACAATGTATCCTGCAGCTCCTGTAAATTGTCCACGGTGATAATGCGCACACCTATATTACGAATGGCATGATCATAAACATTTCTTGATGGACGGGGTATTATGACTTCTGTTTTTTCGAAACCTGTGAGATCAGGTATTCGTATTAGTCTTTCCGGATTTCCTCCCGTTACGCAGGCAGCAGTCACATGTTTCATGGCGGCTGCACATCCCGCCGAAATCATTCCCCATTCGGCCTTTGTCAGGTCGGCGAGCCTTTGTCCAACTCCAATTGCGAGTTCGTCGTATTGTACAAAGCTTTTTGCGGCAGAATCCATGGCGTCACGAACCACTTGTCTTTCAATCGATCCACCGATGATCGTGTATGTGCCCATACAATTTATGATTGGTTCTACTGCAATAGACTGATAAATGGCCGGACCCGGAACCAGCGGTCCCGGAGAAGCCGGAACATCTGTAAAGGCGGAGACTTTTTTTGTTGGAAAAACAGTGGCCGCCCCCAGGGGTAAAATGGAAAGTCCTTTCAGGACATCTCTTCTTTTCATGTGATTTATTAAGAAGTAAATATAATATGGGCAGCTATCAGTTCAAGGATTTGCAGTGGATTTCCGAAAGATTTCATTTCTCTTCAATGGCAGATCATATCAGGTATGCATTTACTGATATCTTAAATTTACTAAAAAACTGACGGTTCAATTTCATCAGATGAGTCGATTTTGATAAACAAGGGAAAATTATAATCATGCCATTTGCTATTCGTGTTGCAGAAAACTCAGATGCCGGAGCGATCGCCCGTTTGTCAGAACAATGGGGTTACGGATCAACAAAAGAAAAGATGTTGCGTTGTTTGCAGGAGGTCAGAAATAATCATGATCATGTTTTATATGTATTATGCGAAGACGATCAGATCATCGGATGGATCCACGGAATTTACTCCCTGCGAATAGAATCTGATCCATTTGTGGAAATCGGCGGTCTGGTCGTAGACAAGGATCATAGAAGACTTGGTTTTGGAAAATCCCTTGTTGACAAAATCGTTGAATGGTCCCTGTTCAAAAAAAGTAGTTTGGTCAGGGTCCGTTGTAATATCATTAGGAAGGAAGCTAATATTTTTTATAAAAAAACCGGCTTTCATGAAATAAAACAGCAGAATGTATACGATCTCCCATTACCTGCCGACCCTGCGTGATCTGCCGATAACTGTTCGTGCAGGCACTACAAATTCAAATTCCTTTGCTGATTGCTATGTATCTTAGAAGGAAAATATTAACATGCGAAACCGGTTATTCCTGATTTTGTTCTGTTTTATTATAAACACGAACACGAATGCACAGATGTCAAACAAAGAAATTGAATCATCTGTCGAACGATTAAATAAAGCGATGATTACGCCTGACAAATCCACGCTGGACATGTTAACGGCAGAAGAATTAAGCTACGGTCATTCCACCGGAGTCGTACAGAACAAAGCGGAATTTATAAAAGACATATTATCCGGACCGGTTAAATTCTCTCAGATTGATAATACAAATCAGAGTATCATCATAACCGAAAATACGGCGACCGTTCGTGATATCTGTTCCATCAAAGGTACCCGGGACGGAGCTCCGCTGGACTTAAAAATCGGCATCCTGATGATTTGGATAAAAAAGGGTGATGGCTGGAAATTACTTGCCCGACAGGGATACAAATTGCCATAAACAGAAAAAAGCCAACTGCCATCCGCAAACTGTAATCTGTCAACCTGTTTGGCCCGCTCATACGATGCAACGGGTTGTTCGTTACGATTTTCCAATATTGAATTATTTTACGGAAATTCATATTACAACCATCCCATTAATGTTAAAATACAGTTGCATAATCGTTGAAGATGAACCACTGGCTGTAGAAATACTGACGGACTATATTAGTCAGATTCCTTTTCTGGAACTAAAACATGTTTGCGGTGATGCGATTTATGCGATGGAAGTTCTCCAACAGGAAAAAATAGATTTGATTTTTCTGGATATCCACCTGCCCAAATTGAAAGGCATTGATTTTTTGGAATCATTGAAATATCCCCCGCGTGTAATCATCACATCGGCGTACCAGGAGTATGCACTTCAGGCTTTCGATGGAAATGTAACGGACTATCTGCTCAAGCCGATTCGTTTCAGCCGTTTCCTCAAAGCTGTAAACAAACTGAACCAACAGGCTCCGATACAGGCAGCAATGCCCGGATTATCAGTTCCGGAAAGAAAATTTCTATTTTTTAATGTCGCTAAAAAGAAGGTGAAAATATATCTGGATGAAATATTCTATATTGAATCGCTGCGTGAATATGTACGTATTACGGCACAGGGAACGACGATTATGACTAAATTTCCATTAAATGAAGTAGAAGATTTATTTTCTAACAATAATTTTATCAGGGTACACCGTTCTTTTATTGTTTCGAAGGAAAGGATAACCGCTTTTTCAGCTACCGAGATTGAAATCAATGGCATTCAGATTCCGATTGGAAGAACTTACAAGGAATTTGTTCTGTCCGTTCTGGAAGGTCCCGCTGTTAATTAATCGCAACCAGTTTAAAATTCCACGTGATCAAAGAGATCAATGGCCAGATGAACTTTGAAAGTTTTTTCTTCATCTCTTACATCCAGCTTAAAATCCTTATAAGTTAGTTCCAGTTGTCTCTGCACATTACAAAGTCCAATGCTGCTCTTCTCTCTCCTGGTTTCAATATGCTCCCTGGAATTTTCAATATCAAACTGAAGCTTACCTTTCTCAACTTTAAGTCTCATATGGATAAATGTTTCGAACCGGGTTTCACTGATACCATGTTTGAACGCGTTTTCAACAAAGGGCAGGAGAAGAAGCGGACTGATATGATAGGCTCCCATATCCATTTCCTTTTTAAACCAGATATTCAATCGCTCCGTATATCTTAATTGTTCCAGCTTCAAATAATGTTCTATGATTTCCACTTCTTCCGATAAGGCAATAAATGGACTGGTGGACTTATAAAGAATAAACTGTAATAAATCGGATAATTTAAGGATCGCTTCCGGCGCCTCATCTGATTTTCTTCGGGCCAGGGCATAAATATTATTCAATGTGTTCATCAGGAAATGCGGATTGGTCTGATTCCTCAGAAATTTCAACTCCGTTTCGAGTTTTTCCTTTACAAGTATTTTATCTCTTTCCATCGCCCGCTGGCGCAGACGGGCAAATTTCACGGCGATGGCAATCGAGGTTACATATCCAATCTGGAGAAGCGCCACCAGCATATCCCGTATATACCAGAAATCACTTGGAAAATGGTTGTTGTACATGTAAGGGGCCACGTAATAAATTCCCAGTAAACGGAATAAAAACAGCGCTGCGAAAAAGACAGCCGTTGCTTCCGCTACCAGTCTCCATTTATTCGCTTTGATATTCCAGAATTTTGGAATAACCCGGTAAATAAAATAGTATACAATCAGCAATTTGGCCGGAAGTGAAATAAAAGCTGTTCCAACAGCCCTGCCAAACTGGTTATCCAGTGACCGGTCATTCATATTCCAGGTATACTGGAGCATAATATCCTGCAGGAGGTAAACAAACCAGAATATAATATGGCGGCCGATTCTTTTCAAATGAGGATAAAAATCGGAAAAAAAGAATTAGGAAATTAAATTACCCACGATCGACGGCTTCCGGTGGACGAAATACTGGTCATACAGAGACAGTTACCTGAATATCCAATTCCGGCACCCATATTGATGAAGAAGTCAAAAATTGAAGATATTCATCTTTGTAAGCCGGGTATATTTTTCTGATCCAGGACCATTTGCAATTATAAATGCAATCCCGCTGAACGCGAGTGCTGAGAATGCGCTGGTCACTTCATTGCCATTATCAATCAGCGGGTTTGCGATTGCCCCCGGAATATGTAAAACGATAAACCATAAAAATATCATGATCCCCAGCAGGTTTCCGATCAACCGGATTTGAAAATTCAGGATGATGGCAATGCCGGCTCCAATCAGGGCAATGCCTGCGAACCAGGTCCAAAAAAGATGAGACGGAATCCAATCCGGAACCATATCCTGAACCGTTTTTGTATAATAAAAATGAGAAACACCAAAACTGGTCATGGTGATAGCAAACATGATCCGGCCATAAGGAGCGATCTTATCAAGAAATCCGGTAAATTTTGTTTTTATTTCCCCGGCGCCAGTATCTGCCGGAATTTTATTCGCAATCGCAAATGCGCCACCCGCGTACGCAAATTCCTTTAGCGGACTAATCCATAATCCCAGGTGGATCGGACTATACGGGCTAAGGAACAATTCGAACGGAACATAGCAGAATATAAAAAAGATGAGAAAAAGACAGGCGAGCGTGTACGCGAAAAATCTTACTCTCACTGAAAAGACGATTGCTATTCCGGCGATAATCAGCCAGGAGGCCACGAGATATGAAAAATATATCAGTCCGGGAATTTGAAATGGAAGGGGTGGAAAGAGAATGTGAAAAAACTTTTTAAAAAAAAATTGCTGAAAGCCGGTAGCTGCAATGGCCAGCCCGTAAAATATACGACCTGTTTTACCGAATTTCTCCATGGCAGTCGGGATTGAGCTTTATTAAAGTTAACAGCAATATCAACATCAACATTATCCGGAGAAAACAGAAATACGAACAGAGCACTTGTACCCATGGACTGACTGAACAGCCCTATGAATGTCTGATATTTTTTTTTAAACTGATGATCGATCACCACCGGCTCAATGATTACTTTTGTACCATGGCAGAAAACTACAGAAGGCCCACCAATAGTAACGGACCGATTCCCTTTTCATTCGAAGCAGAAGGTCAGATATTTTCCGGAACATTAACACCTTCCGGAAAATTACCGGCATTTGGCATGCCCAATACATTCATCCTGCGAACGGCAGGGAAACCCACGATGACTATCTCTATTTATATGGGCAAATGGGTTATACAGGGGAGTTCTGCTTTCGCACAGGCGCTGAGTGAATGGATAAATAATTATTATCGCTGACTCAGCATTTATACCAGTTCGATCGCATTCAGGTGATGATTCAAATGATTTACATAATCCTGGGCGAGATTTTCAACGGTATGAAAACAAACATTCGTTTTTCCTGTGTCGCTCTGAATTTGCAGCCTATGCGTGGGATAGTTTTCCAAAACACGAATGATCTGCCTGTTCAACAGGCGCCAGAGTTCGAGCAGTTCTTCGATATCTGCTGAAATATAATTTTGCGCATCAACCCATTCTACCTGATCGTAGGTGAGCGTGAAATTTTCCGTATAAGTAGATCTCACAAAGCGCTGAAGATTTATCTGGGCGCTGTCTATCAAATGCCCGATGATTTCTTTTTTTGACCATTTATTGGGTCCCGCTTTATAATTCCAGTTCTTCGACAATAAATCTGTGTGTAAGAAATCCATCAGGGTTTTTTCAAGGTTTCTTGCTATTTCTTTCATAGTTGATATGAATAGTGATTTGCGTATGAAATGCCTGTTAAAAGTGTCCCGAAAGTCTTTGGATGATACCAGGGGGCCGGATGAATGATAATCCTGCTTTCTGGCAGGTAAAACCGAAAGCCTTTCCAAAGTTAAATGTCTCATATCCATCAGACGCAGCCATTAATATAAATGTTGCACCCGGGCTGAAAATTAATTTTATTATAACAGTCCTGTTAGTGAGCAGCTAGGCGGGATTTTTAGAAATAATTGTCCAGTCATCCTTTGCATGGCCCTTGTCTAACCAGGCATCCATTTTTTTGGCAACGGCCGGAATGACCATTAATGTATTATGGGTCGTATTTGTCTGTTCGACCATCAGGCGCGCATCTTTGCGCGCCATGCTTAATTCCCAGGATGGCTGATCAAAAGTATTGCTGGTGATCTTTCTGATCCGGCCCTGGGCTACCACAGCCGGATTGAGCGCCTCCAGCAAAGTTGAAATGTCCGAAACAGGAATATTCAATGATTCTGCCAGGGTGAGCATGTCTGCTATTCCTCCCGTAAGACATATATGAAACAGGTTGCCCAATAATTTAATGGATGCCGCTTTTTCGGGTTGCTCTCCGAGGTTCCATAATTTCCCGGTCATACGGGACAATTCCGGTTCCAGCATTTTTACCACCTGCTGATCGCCTGAAACAAGCATTACACCTGTACCTTCCAGTGCATTGGGCGGACCCATAAAAACCGGAGCATGTATATAAGTATACCCTTGTTTTTTCCAGTAAGCAGAACGTTTGGCCGCTCCCGGAGAAGAAGTTGTTGTATGATCTATGATGATCACACCCGGATCAAAACTACCGGCTGCTTTTTCAAGGACTTCGTCCACAGAACCGTCATCTGAAAGTGTCAGATGAATCCTATTCGCTCCTTTCACTGCGTCCTTTAGCTGATCGAAGGCCCTGGCGCCATATATCTCCAACGATTTTGCCTTGTCTGCTGTTCTGTTCCAGACATTTACTTTCTCTCCTTTCTTCAGAAGAGCGCGTGTAAAATTAGCTCCCAGGAGACCTGTTCCTAAAAATGCGATCATTTTATTTTGTTTTCTTATATCAAAATTACAGGATTCAAATTTATTTGGTTAGACATTACCTTTATTCATTATAAATATGCATATCCTCGTTGCGCCCAATGCCTTTAAAAACAGTCTGACGGCCACCGCAGCGGCTGAAGCGATTCGTGATGGATTAATTGAAAGCGGGCTCAAAAGCACCATTCAATGTTTTCCGATCGGAGACGGAGGAGATGGAACAGCTTCGTTAATTGTTAAACAACTCGGTGGTTTTTTTATTGATGCGGAGGCGCATAATCCCCTGGGAAGAAAAATAAATACTTCCATTGGCTTCGTTGACGAAGGCAAAACGGCGGTAATAGAAATGGCAAACGTATCCGGATTAAAACTGTTGAAGGAAAAAGAACCTGATCCGATGCACGCAAACTCTTTCGGTTGCGGAGAACTGATCAGGCTGGCTCTTCATCACGGAGCACAAAAAATTATTCTGGGCGTCGGCGGCAGCGCTACGATTGACGGTGGTTGTGGCGCCCTGCAGGCGATGGGTGTGCGTTTCCTCGACCGGTCAAAAAACGAAATTGCTCCTGCGCCTGAAAATCTG